>JAISAX010000396.1 GCA_031266495.1 Opitutaceae bacterium | reverse complement strand
CCCCCCCCCCCCCCCCGCCCCCCCCCCCCCCCCCCCCCCCCCCGCGCCCGCCCCCGCCGCCGGGGGCCGTGAGCCAGCGGGCGGCGCGGAGGGCGCCGCGGGCAAAGATGGCGCGGTCGGTGGCTTTGTGCGTGAGTTCGAGCCGTTCGCCGGGCGCAGCAAATATCACGGTGTGGTCGCCCACGACGTCGCCGCCGCGCAGCGAGTGGATGCCCACTTCCGTCGGCTGGCGTTCGCCGGTGATGCCTTTGCGGCCGTGGCGGAGCGCGTCGGCGGCGTCGAGCTGGCGTTCTTCGAGGATGATTTCGAGCAGGCGGGTGGCGGTGCCGCTGGGCGCGTCTTTCTTGAACCGGTGGTGCATTTCGATGACTTCGGCGTCGTAACCGGAGTCGAGGATCGTGGCGGCGCGGCGCGTCAGCGCGTAGAGGAGGTTGACGCCGATCGAGTAGTTGCCCGCCCATACGCAGGGGATCGGCGCGGTGGCGAGCGTGGCGAGGTGGTTTTTCTTTTCGTCGGCGGGGTGGCCGGTCGTGCCGATGACGAGCGGTTTTTTATGCTTCACGGCGAGTTCGATCACCCGGGCCGTGGCCGTGTGGGTGCTGAAGTCGATGATGGCTTGCGTGTCGGCGCGGGCGATGCCGGCGGCGAGGTCGTCGCCGATGTCGAGCGCGGCGGTGAGGGTGTCGCCGGCTTCCTGCGCGGCGGCGGCAATGGCGTGGCCCATGCGTCCACAGGCTCCCACTAGGGTGATGTTCATAAAGGCTGAAGGCTGAAAGGCTGATGGCTGATGGGAACTTCCGGAAATTCGTTTTTGAACAGAAGGTAACAAAGAGAACGAAGGTTAATGCCTGGAAGACCCTGCATAAAGAATTGTTTGTTTTAAGAGAGTTAGGGAGGGGATGAGCGGCAAGCGTCCCCCGGTTGTTCTTCGTTCTCTTCGTTGCCTTCTGTTCAATTTCCGGAGGTTCCCTGAAGAACCGAATGACAGGGCCGGAGGATATGGCCGCCGGAGCGTCATGACTTTCGCGGCTGCTTCCGGCGCTTGCCGCCGATGCGGCCGATGCCGTCGAGCGCGGCGAGGAGGGTGGCGCGGGTGTCGTCGGCCATCTCGCAGAGCGGCGGGCGGACAATGTCGCTGCCGATGAGGCCGGCGCGGGCGAGCGCCACCTTGACCGGCACCGGGTTGGTCTCGATGAATAGCGCCTTGAATACCGGATACAGCCGGCGGTGGAGTTTTGTCGCCTTCGCGAATTCGTCGGCGAGGGCGAACCGCACGAGTTGCGCCACTTCTTTCGCGTAGAGGTTGGAGGCCACGCTGATGACGCCTTCGGCGCCGACCGCCATGAAGGGCAACGTCAGCGAATCGTCGCCGCTGAGCACGGTGATGTCGTTGCCGAGCGCTTGCTTGATCCGGTCCACGCGGTCCACGGAGCCGCCCGCTTCCTTGATGTAGCGGACGTGCGGATACCGGGCGCGCAGTCGTTCGATGACGGGCACGCCGATCTCGATGCCGCAACGGCCCGGGATCGAGTACAGGATGACCGGCCGGTTCGTCGCCTCGGCCACGGCGCCGAAGTGCCGGAACAGCCCTTCCTGGCCCGGTTTGTTGTAGTAGGGGGCGACCACGAGCACGGCGTCGGCCCCGGCGGCATGGGCGTTGGCCGTCAGCTCGATGGCCTCGCGGGTGGAGTTGGAGCCGGTGCCGGCGATCACGGGCACCCGCCCGCGGGTGGCCGTGATGACGGCGCGGATCACCTCCAGGTGCTCGTCGTGGGCGAGCGTGGGCGATTCCCCCGTCGTGCCGACCGGCACGAGGCCGTTGATCCCGGATTTGATCTGGTAGTCAACGAGCCGGGCGAGGTCGCCCCAGGCGACTTGCTGGTTTTTGGCAAAGGGGGTGACGAGGGCCGTGATGGCGCCGGTCAGTGGGCGGAGCTGCTTCATGGGTACAGGGTGGAACAGGAGGTGGTGGAGAAGAAGTGCGAGAGCGGAGAGTTACCTTGCACGACGAAAGCAGCGCGATTTATCTCCGGCGCAACTTTTTTTCCCGTTTTTCCCGTTTCCCGTTTTTCCCATGCCTGACCACACACCTGTCGAAATATTCAACGCGCTCCTCAAACTCGGTGTCGATAGCGGCGCCAGCGACGTTGTCGTCAAAACCGGCACCCCCGGCCACCTGCGCCTCTCCGGCAAGCTCAACGCGGTGGAGATGGAGCCGTTTGCGAAGGAGACGGTCGAGGGCTTCGTCCTTGCGAGCGTGCCCGAGGGGGTGCGCCCGGCGTGGAAGGCCAATTCGCAGATCGACTATTCCTACGTGGTGGAGGGGCTGGGCCGGTTCCGCGTCAACGCCTTCCGCCAGCGCGGCACGGTCAGCGTGGTGTTCCGCTACATCAAGAACGACGTGCCCACCCTCGAAGGCCTGCAACTGCCCGCCGGACCGATCCTGAGGATAACCAATGTGAAGGACGGCATCATCATCGTGTGCGGCGCCACCGGCTGCGGCAAGAGTTCGACGCTCGCCGCCATGCTCAACTGGATCAACCAAAACCTCGACCGCCACGTCATCACGCTTGAGGACCCGATCGAGTACACGTTTGACGACAACAAATCCGTTTTCCAGCAACGCGAGGTCGGCCTCGACGTGCCGACCTTCGAACTCGGCATCACCTCCGTCCTGAGGCAGAACCCCGACATCATATTCATCGGCGAGATGCGCGACCGGATCACATTCGAGACGGCCATCTCCGCCGCCGAGACCGGCCACCTCGTGCTCACCACGATGCACGCCAACACCGTGGCGCAAGGCCTCACGCGACTCTTCGAATTTTTCCCCGCCGAAGAGCAGACCCTCGCCCGCCGCCAGGTATCGAACACCCTGCGCGGCCTCATTTGCCAGAAACTCATCCCCACGCTCGGCGGCGGCGGCCGCGTGCCCGCCTGCGAAATCCTCACGGCCGACGCCGTCGTGAAAAACCTCATCGCCGAGGCCCAGACCGAAAAAATCACGTCCATGATGGAAACCGGCACCGACTCGGCCAGTTTCTCCTTCAACCGCGAACTGCTCCGCCTCTTCAAGACCAACAAAATCACCAGGGCCGACGCCATCCGCTTCTCTCCCAACCCGCAGGCGCTCGACATGAACATGAAAGGCATCTTCTTCAAAACCTGACCCCCCCTCCCCCCCCCCTCCCCGTTCTCCTTCCGTCTCGTTCTCCTTCTCCTTCTCGGTCTCCGGTTCGCCATCCTTCTCGTTCTCTTTCTCCTTCTCGTTCTCCTTCCGTCTCATTCTCGTTCTCCTTCTCGTTCTCCTTCTCGTTTCCGGTTCGTCCT
>JAISAX010000390.1 GCA_031266495.1 Opitutaceae bacterium | reverse complement strand
CGCCGCCGTCATCACCACCATGCGCACCGGCAAGGAACTCCCGCGCGCCTGCGTCCGCTCGCTCCACGCCTCGCGCCACACCATCGCCAACAGCCGCGAAGCCGCCCGCATCCTCGCCGACCGCCACGCGCTCCCCGCCGAAAAAATCACCGTCATCCACAACGCCGTCGTTTTCCCGCCCGGCGGCCCGGACGTCCCGCCCGTGGACGAAAGAACCACAAGCGTCCCGCCCGCGGAAAAAAGGGGCACGGGCGTCCCGCCCGTGGACGGCGCTCCGCGCCGCAATACCTCCGCCCGCGCGCCTTCATCATCCACTCCCGGCTCCGGCTGCTCCGGCCTCAACGCCCCCGCTCCCCGCCCCCTCATCCTGCTTTGCGTGGCGATGTTCCGCCCCGAGAAAAACCACCGCGCGCTCATCGAACTCGCCGCCCGCCTCCCGCGCCCGGAGCACCCCGAACGCGCCGGCCTCCATTATTCATTCCCCATTCCTCTAGTTTTCTTAAGTGAAATCCCCGACTGGCAGCTCTGGCTCGCCGGCGACGGCCCCGAACGCGCCCCCTGCGAGGCGCTCGCCGTCCGCCTCGGCCTCGCCGGGCGCGTGCGTTTCACCGGTTTCCAAGCCGATCCGACGCCGCTCTACCGGGCCGCCGACATCGCGCTCCTCGCCTCGACCCGCGAATCCCTCCCCAACTTCCTCGTCGAAGCCCACGCGCACGGCCTTCCCTCCGTGGCCTGCGCCGTCGGCGGCGTGGCCGAGTGCGGCGGCCTCACCGTTCCGCCCTGCGACGCGGACGCCTTTCTCGCCGCGCTCCTCCCGCTCATGCGCGACCCCGCCCGCCGCGCCCGTGAGTCCGCCCGTGTCGCCGCCCACGCCCGCGAACACTTCTCCCCCGCCGCCCGGTGCGCCGCCCATCTCCGGCTTTTCGAGCGGCTTTTGGAACGCCGCGGCGCGGCGTGACCGGTCAACCCTCCGGGCCGGGCATCCCGCGCGGGGCGCGCCCGGCGAAGGTGCTTTCCATTTCCGCCCACGCGAGGCCGAGGCGTATGATGACCAGCGTCATCAAGGTCGCGGCATCAATCGCGATGACCCCCATCAGGTAGCCCGGCACGCCGGCGTGCAGCGTGAAGAACAGCACGCAAACCAGCGTCGCGAGGTTCATGGCCTGCCCGGCGAGAATCGCGTTGGGCCGCCGGCGCCACGCGGCCAGCCCCTCCGCGTGGCCGCGCAGGGATTGCACGACCGGCAGGGTGGCGAGCAGCAGCGCGGCGCGCATGGCCAGCGGGATGTCCTCCGGCGGAAGGCTCTGGATGCCGCCGAAATACCACCGCGCCACCGCGGGGATTTGCCCGGCCAGCGGGATGAGCGCCAGCACGCCGCCGGCCGCCAGCGCGAAGCGGGCCATCGCGTGGTCGTTTTTGTTGCGCGGCGGAAAGGCCAGCGTCACCGCCTGCACGCGCAGCGCGGCCATGCCCACCGGGTTGATCACGCCGAGGGTGATGTAATGGATCGGCAGCATCCGCGCCGGGTCGGCGGCGCGCGCGATGAACGCGCCGATCATCAGCCCGGCGGTCGTCAGCAACATGCCGCCGAAGGACAGCGGGATCGTGAACAGTAACTGCGTGCCCGGCCCCGCCGGTTGTCCGCCGGCGGGCGCGAGGCGGCGGATGTGCGGGCGCGCCAGCCATTGCGTGAGCAGCAGTTCGAGCAGCACCGGCCCGGTCATGGCCAGCACGCCCATGCGATGCCCCACCCAGCCCAGCCGCACGAACAACGGCACCAGCATGAGGGTGAGCGCGATGCGCGCGAGCGTGGCCCAGTTGGCCCCGGCGCTGTCGCGCGCGTTGTAGAGCGCGACCAGGCTGATGTTGCGCACGAAAAACAAAATCTGCATCGGGATGCTCAGGAACAGCACCTCGCGCGCGGTCGTGTCCATCGGCGCCGCCAGCCCCAGCATCCCGCGAAAAATGAAGCCGTCCACCGGATGCACGCACGCCAGCGCCTGCAAGACGACGAGCCCGGCGCACATCCACTGGTTCAGGCGGCGGAAGGTGCGGAACCCCTCCGCGTCGCGCCCGAACACCATGCCGGTGGTGAGCAGGCCGCTGCCCACCGCGCCGAGCGTGAACATCACGGCCTGGCCCTGGGCGAGCGCGGCCATGTCCACCACGCCGTTTTTCCCGTGGGAGACGATGGAGGCGACCAGCGGCCAGGTCAGGCTTTGCGAGACCGTCTGGATGACCAGCGGAATATAAAATCTGGCCGCCCGCCCCGGTGTGTAACCAGCCTGTGCGTCCGCGGTGTTGGAAGTGTGCATGAAATCCCGCCTTTCTAGCACGGCGCCCGCCGGAGGCAACCCCTGCGCGCGTGATTCAACCTGCCGGGCGGGCACGTGGGAGATCAAAGAACCCGGCGGCTGACCGGCGCATCACCCGCCGCCGGCACAAAATCAGAAGAATTTGAGGTTGAGCGCTTCCCGAAAAAATGTCTCGCTTGAACATCCTCCCGTTTCATGGCCTGCTCCCGCACCGCCTTCGCCAAACCCGCTTCCACCATTGATCCCGGCGTCGATGTTTTCTGGCTCCGGATCACCGCCACCAAGATCGGTGGCAACATGAATGCGTCCGGTGTGCATGAAACGGATATTATACCACTCACGGAGGTTCACAATCCACTCACTTTTTGCCGCCTAGGTAAGATGAGCCTACCCGCATGATTTTGACCGACTACCAAGCTCAATTTTTCGCCTATGAGCTGACCAGACGATGCTCCTCTGACAGCGCGGAAAAGCTCGCGGGAGCCGTCGCGGGCGCGCAGGTCGATCTCAACCCGCATCAGGTGGACGCTGCCCTATTCGCGTTCCACTCGCCGCTGTCCAAAGGCGCTTTGCTCGCCGACGAAGTCGGCTTGGGGAAGACCATCGAGGCGGGATTGGTTATTTCCCAAAAGTGGGCGGAGCGCAAACGGCGCATCCTCATCATCACGCTGTCCAATCTTCGCAAGCAGTGGCATCAGGAGCTTGCAGAGAAGTTTTTCCTGCCCGCCACGATCCTCGAATCCAAGTCCTACAACGCCGCCATCCGTGCGGGCCGGTTTCGCCCCTTCGAAACCAAGGACTCCATCGTCATCTGCTCCTACCAGTTCGCCCGCAACAAGGCGTCCGACATCCATGCCCTGCCGTGGGATATTGTCGTCATCGACGAAGCCCACCGTCTGCGCAACGTTTACAAGCCGTCCAACATCATTGCCAATGTCCTCAAGCAGGCATTGGTCGAAAAGCACAAGCTGCTGCTCACGGCCACGCCGTTGCAAAACTCGCTTCTCGAACTCTTCGGCCTCGTCAGCTTCATCGACGAACACGCTTTCGGCGACCTGAAGAGTTTCCGCGAGCAGTTTGCCAATTTGAACCAGGAGCAGATTTTCCAGACACTGAAAGAGCGCCTGAAATCCATCTGCCACCGCACGCTTCGCCGTCAGGTCACGGCCTACGTGCCCTACACGAAACGCCTTCCCCTGGTGGAGGAGTTTACCCCCGAGGAAAGCGAAGATCGTCTCTACGCACTCGTCTCCGATTATCTGCGCCGCGACAACCTCATGGCGCTGCCCGCCAGCCAGCGTTCGCTGATGACGTTGGTGCTGCGAAAGCTGCTTGCGTCGTCCACCTTCGCGATTGCCGGCGCGCTCAATTCCATCATCCAGCGGCTCAAAACCCAGCTCCGTCGCGAGGAGCCAGCGACCTCGCTGGAGGACGAACTCGACGCCGATTACGAAGCTCTCGACGAAACCGCCGAGGAGTGGGGCGAGGAGGCCGGCGCCACGCCCTTGTCGGACGCGGACCGCGCCGCGCTGGCCCAGGAAATCACCGATCTCGAAGCCTTCGCCGCCCTCGCCACGTCGATCACGTCCAATGCCAAGGGCAAGGCCCTGCTCAAGGCGCTCGAAGCCGGCTTCGCCCGCATGGCGGGCATGTCTCCTCCGGCTCCGCAAAAAGCCATCATCTTCACCGAGTCGAAGCGCACGCAAAGCTACCTGCTGCGCGTCCTCTCCGGGAGCCCGTGGGCCTCGGGCATCGTGCTGTTCAACGGCTCCAACACCGATGACCGCTCCAAAGAAATCTACGTCCGCTGGCTGGAGCGTCACGAAGGCACCGACCGGGTCACCGGCTCGCGGACCGCCGACATGCGCTCCGCCCTCGTGGATTATTTCCGCGAGGAAGGCACGATCATGATCGCCACCGAGGCGGGTGCGGAGGGCATCAACCTCCAGTTCTGTTCGCTCGCCGAAGCCGTGCTCGCGCAGGCCAAGGCTCGCGAGCTTCCGGTCGCGGAAGTCGCCTTCTCTTACGGCGACCACGAAGGCATTATCAG
The DNA here is from genome assembly GCA_031266495.1 of Opitutaceae bacterium. The sequence goes on along the minus strand of JAISAX010000390.1, from coordinate 15,687 downwards.
CGCGCTGGAACCGCTGGTTGGCCAATCGGGCTGGCTCTCCGTTTCCCGGTTCACCGTCGAGTCGCTCGATCAAGCCGAGGATCACCTCATCATTGCGGGCGTCACCGACGACGGCACGCCTCTCGATGAAACCGCCGCCGCCCGTCTGCTCACGGTGCCGGAGCGGATCGTTTCAGACCTCACACAAAGCCACGAAGCCACAAAGATTCCGGAACAACAGAACTCTCTCCTTCGTGACTTCGTGGCTTCGTGTGAGGCTCAAATCCAACGCTCCATCTCCGAACGCAACGCCGGCTTCTTCGACGCCGAGGCCGCCAAGCTCGAAGCGTGGTCCGACGACCTGAAGCTCGGACTCGAACGAGAAATCAAGGAACTCGACCGCCAGATCAGGGAATCCCGCCGCGAAGCCACCACAGCTCTCACGCTGGAGACCAAACTCGCCGCGCAAAAGCGCATCCGCGCTCTCGAAGGCACCCGCAACGAAAAGCGCCGCTCCCTGTTCGAGGCGCAGGATCAGGTGGATCGGCAGCGCGACGAGCTGATCGCGGCGATAGAGGGCAAACTGATGCAAGACATCAGCACACGCCCCCTCTTCACGATCCGTTGGAGGCTTGTGTAAGCTGTCTCAAGCAAGTTCAATTCTCCCGTAAACCAATCTCGCATTCCCAATGAGCCAGTCCCAGCCAAACCTTGTATCAACTCCCTTCCCATCAGGCGCGACATGGGTGCGTGCGGACTTTCATCTGCACACGATCAAGGAGCCTGGAGCATCCCGGAAGGATTATCGCGCGGAATTCAAGGACCGTGAAAACGACTTTCCGCGCGAATTCATTCAGCGCCTTAAACAGGAAGAGGTTCGTGCCGGAGTCATCACCAATCACAATTCATTCGACTTCGCCGAATACAAATCACTCGCAAAGCAAGCCCGTGCCGGGGGCATTCTCCTCTTGCCCGGAGTCGAACTGGGCGTTCGCGACGGAGATTCGAGTATCCACACGCTGATCGCCTTTGACCCGGAAACCCTTTCCGCTGATAATAATTTCATCGCTCGTTTCCTTCATGGACAATTTCCGCGCGGCAATCCGCAAGAAGGTGACGCGACCACTGATGATCTTGCCGGATGTCTGGAGAAGTTGGAAGGGCTGGGCGTTCAGTATTTTGTTGTTTTCGCCCATGTCGATTCGGACAACGGATTTTTTCGGACGGTCAATAAAACCGAGCTGACGCCAATTTATAATCGAATAAAAGACATTTGGGACAACCGGGTGCTGGGACTTCAAAATCCGAAGGCACCCGAGGGCGTCGATGATTATTTGAAATGGGCGAAGCAGAAGCTCCCCGATGGCATGCCCGTGCCCGCACTGGTTGCCGGTTCCGATCCGATGACCATTGCCGATGTCGCCGCATCGGCACGAGGTCTCTGCCATCTTAAGATTAGCGACCTCACTTTTCACTCCGTTCAGTTTGCGCTCAAAGACCACTTCCTCCGGGTTTCTCCCGACAAACCTGTCGGAAAGAAACGTCCGGTTATCCGCACACTGGAAATCGATGGCGGCAGGCGCAGATATGCGGCCTATCAACTCTCCACCGAGCTTACTACCCTGATAGGTTCGCGTGGCAGTGGAAAATCTCTGATGATCGAAACACTGCGCTGGGGGCTTGGCATCGAGAGCGGCGAAGGTGACCGGGCTTATAAAAAAGACCTGATACACGCCTTTCTCGACAAGGGAGCCGTGGTCAAAATCAAAGGAGAAAACGGGTATGGCGATAAAGTAATAGTCACTCGTGCCTATACCGAGAGAACCTCCCCCTCCCCCCCCCAGGTCTTCATCAACGAAAAACAAAGCCGGTTGGATGTGAATCAAGTGTTTCCCGGTTTGCTCTATTTCGGCCAAAAAGACCTCGGTGCCCGCCAGGAAAATTTTTACGAACAGTTTTTCTCCCAAGTTTTGGGAGCTTACCCCGAACAACTTGCCGAGGCCGGGCAACACGCCTTGCGGGCGTTTGAGCGAAGCATCGACAACTACCTGATTGCAACCAAGGCCAAGTCCGAGGATGACCAGCACCGTTACGAACAGGAAAATCTGAAAAAACAACTGGATGCCTTCAAGGAGCGAGGTGTTGAGCAGCAGCTAAAGGACATCACCGCATTTGATCAGGATGTTCGGCGTTTTGGCCGCTTCCGAAAACAATACGCGGAAAGTTTCTCTTGTATTGAAAACGAGGTGGGCGAATGGCGCGGAGCATTCCCCGTCGAGCCTGTTTTCAAGGCTTCCGCCAATGCGGCGTTTAATACGGAGCTGGATGGACTGAAGTCCGCGCACAACAAGACCGCGTCGCTTTTTGAGCAAGGCATGAAAGATGCCGCCGCCATCCGCGCGGCAATAGATGGCATTCATGGACGACTCGAAACCCGCCGGATGGAACTCCAAGGCCAGTTCGCCGCCATTCTCCGCGACCTCAACATGCCTGATCTGGACATAGACGCCTACCGGAAAATGGTGTCCCGACACGAGCAGCTTGTCGAAATCCGAAAACTCACCGAGGAGCGGGGTGGCAAACTGGGCCAGTTTGAACGCGACCTGCTCGCCGCCGGCGAGACCTGGCACAAAGCCCGACAAGCCATCACCCATTTTTATCAGGGCAAAATCGACGAGGTAAACGCCCGGCTCCCCGCCAACATCCGCATCGGCATCCGCTTTCAGGGCGACAAGGACAGCTTTCGCCAGTTTCTCGAAAGCATCTTTCGCGGTTCACGTTTTGATGAAACGTCCTACGACGCGCTCCTTGCCGCCTGTGACAGCGGCCTGGATTTGTTCAAACGGAAAACGCAGATTATCCAAAGCGAACTCAGCCAGCGTATGGGCGAGATTTTTTCCGGCAAACTGTCCGAACGCTTCAAGGGCATCCTCACCTTTTCGCCCAAAGATGCCCGCACCATCAATTACGACAATGTTTCCATCAATGAACTTTCCCTCGGCAAACGCGCGATGGCCCTCCTGCTGCTTCTCCTCTCGCTGGAAAACCACCCCATTATCATCCTTGATCAGCCCGAAGACGACCTGGACAACGAGACCATCCACCGCCTCGTGGTTAAGCCGCTTCTGAAGAAGAAAACCGACATTCAGTTTATCATCGCCACGCATAATCCCAATTTGCCTGTTTTGGGGGACGCCGAGCAAGTCATCGCCTGCCATGAGTCCAGCCGGGGACACTACGGGGAGGATACGGGCAGCCTGGACCGCGAATCCACCAAAAACGCCATCGTTAACATCATGGAAGGCGGCAAGGAAGCCTTCGCCAAACGCCACGATATTTACACGCTATGGAAGAAATCGAACTGAGAAGCCTGATTCTGCGCGGAGAAGATTCGACGCTCCAATTCAAGCGGCAGATCGATTCCTGCGAAAAGCTCGCTCCGGAGATCGTGGCATTCCTGAATGCGCGGGGCGGCCGCATTTTAATCGGTGTCGCGGATGACGGACGTATCCACGGACTCTCCCCCGGGCAAGTCCGCGAACTGAACCAGATCATCAGCAGCACCGCCAAAGACCATGTCATGCCCACTGTGTCCGTTGATACCAGCAATGTCCCGACCTCCGAAGGGCTGGTTGTTGTGCTCACGGTAGAGGAAGGCATCGACAAGCCCTACCAGACGCGAAAAGGAGAATTCTGGATTAAAGCCGGCTCGGACAAGCGGCATGTTACGCACCGCGACGAACTGCGGCGGCTCTTTCAAATCGGTTCACACGTCTATGCTGAAAGAACCATGCTTCGCAGTTCTGACTTGGGACAACTGGATTTGCTTCGATACAGGAATTATTATGAGACCTTGCATCGCAAACCGGCTCCAACTGAAGCGGAGGAGTTAATTGCTCACATGCGTTCTCTTAATCTGGTCAAGGGCGATCACCTTACCCTTGCCGGAGCATTGCTGTTTGCCACCCACCCCGAACATCTGGTTCCCCAGTTTGGCACCAAAGCCGTGTGGTTCCTTGGCATGGACATAAGCAGCTCCCACTATGAAGATGAACGGAGCATCACAGGAACTCTGCCGGATATGTATCGAGAAGCCATGGACTTTCTGAAAGCCTGGAACATGCGCACACAGGCCGCAGGAGCCACCTTTAACGAGCAAAGCGTGCCTCTTGTCGATCCGATTGTGTTTCAGGAGATATTGACCAACGCCTACGTGTATCGTGATTATTTCATCCAGGATTCTATCAAAATCTTCATCTTTGACGACCGCATTGAGATCCACAGTCCGGGAACATTGCCCAACAGTCTCACCTTGGACGAAGCTCTCAATGGGATCCGTAGGGAACGCAATCCCGTGATCCAATCCATCGGACTCACCTTGATGGAATACCGGGGTGTCGGCTCCGGCTTGGTTCGTGCCCAAAAAGCTCATCCGGGCATTCAGTTCGACAACAATCTGAAACGAAACGCATTCATCGTTACCATTCCCGTCTCCTGATCGAAATCATGCCAGGCAAGAAAACCAAACTCGAACTGACTTGGATTGGGAAGGAGAAGCGGGATCGGCTGGAGCCGCGCATCCTCATCGCCGACGATTCCAAGTCCTGTCACGCCAGGCATCGTGTTTTGGAGAACGACATTTTGATAACCGGCTTGTCTTCGGCGACAATCTGCTCGCACTCAAGGCAGTTGAGCAGGAGTTCGCGGGCAAAATCAAGGAAGTTCGCCACACCGTGGTTACGGCCCTCACGCTGGAGACCAAGCTCGCCGCGCAAAAACGCATCCGCGCCCTCGAAGGCACCCGCAATAAGCCTCTATTTACCATTCGGTGGACGCTTACCCCGTAAATCGTCACGCAGTCATTTTTCTTAACCCAAAAGGTTAAACAAATCTTGCCACTTGCGGTCTATGGAAATTACTTTCCGAAACAAAAAACTTGAAAAAGCCCTCACCACGACGCGCGACATGATCGCCCTGCATGGAGAGCGCCGAGCCAAACTAATCCAACAACGTCTCTCCGAAATCGAAGCCGCTCCCACACTTGCCATGCTCCGTCTCTTGCCGCGTCCCCGCTGCCATGAACTTAAGGGCAACCGTAAAGGTCAGCTCTCCGTCGATCTCGATCATCCCTGCCGTCTTTTGTTCACGCCCGATCATGATCCGCTCCCGCAAGCCCCTGCAGGCGGCTTGGATTGGGCGTCCGTCACACGCGTATGCATCCAGGAAATAGCCGACACCCATGAGTAAAACCACCACCACCTTCAATCCCGACTATGCCATCCCGCCGGGGGCCACTTTGCTGGAGACCATCGAAGACCTTGGCATGACCCAGACCGAGCTCGCCCAGCGTATGGGCCGCCCGCTCAAGACCATCAACGAGATCATCAACGGCAAAGCCGAGATCACCGCTGAGACCGCCATTCAGCTCGAACGTGTCACAGGAATACCTGCCGTGTTTTGGAACAATGCCGAGGCGACCTATCGCGAGCGCAAGGCTCGCTTGCAAGAGCAGGAGCAGTTGGCGGCACAAACGACTTGGCTATCGCGGTTCTCCTATTCGGCCATGCTGCAACTGAAGTTCATCGCGCCCGCCGCTGATGATCGTGCGCGCGTTGGCTCATTGCTCAGCTTTTTCGGAGTGGCATCTTCCGATCAATGGGAAATCACTTATTCCAGCCTTCAGGGCGCCGCTCGTGAGTCCAACGGGCATAAAAGCGAACCTGGCGACCTGAGCGCTTGGCTGCGGGCCGGTGAAATCATGGCGCAGCGTTGTCAGACCCAGCCTTATGATAAGGCCAAGTTTCAGGCTGCGCTTGCCGGGATTCGCCACCTCACCGCCGAAAATCCGGCCACAATCTGGCCCAAGGTCTGCACTCTCTGTGCCGATGCCGGTGTCGCCGTCGTTTTGGTCCCGGAGTTGCCCAAGACCCACGTCTTTGGCTTCACACGTTGGCTGACGCCGCATAAGGCGATTATTCAGCTAAGTCTCCGCTATAAAACCGATGACCTGCTTTGGTTCACCTTTTTCCACGAGGCCGCGCATATTCTGCTGCACGGGAAAAACGACGTATTCATGGAGTTTCGTGGCGTGGATAGCCTCAAGGAATCCGAAGCCAACACGTGGGCCGCTGATTTTCTCATTCCGAAAAAGGACTGGGGGGCTTTCATATCCAGTCTCCCCAGGCCCGTTGCTGAACCATTAATAAGGCGCTTTGCCCGCGACCAAAGTATCGCCCCCAGTATTGTGCTGGGCCGCTTGCAGCATCGTGAACAAATCGTCCCCAAGAGTCATTTCAATACATCGCTGAAAAGATCCCTGCGTATCGCTTGGGATGGGCTGCTTTAACGCTATATTGCCATGCCCGCACTTTCCGCTGAATATCAGTCACTCCTGTTCGCCAATCTGGAATCCGACTACCTCCCGCTGCTCCCGCCCCTGTTGCCCAATACCCAACCGGCGGCGGAGCAGGCCAAGAAGAACCGATCTCGCGCATTTAGCGCCTTCACACTCCGACATCATCTCGACATCCTCGAGAAGGATGCGGCCGCCTCCGTAATCGACGACTTCGACGACGTTGGCATTGATGCCATTTACCTCCACGGTCCCTCGCAGACGCTCTATCTCGTCCAGACAAAGCTAAAACAGGGAGTCGAATTTAAGCAGGACGAAGCACTGGCTTTCTGCCAAGGCGTGCGGAAGCTCCTCGTCCAAGATTTCAACGGTTTTAATGAGCATTTCACTCGTCGTCAGGCCGAAATCGAAAGCGCGCTCGATAGTTGCGAATCCATCCAGCTCGTTATCGCACACATTGGTGCCGGTATCAGTCACCATGCGACCACTGCGTTGAACGAACTGATTACCGACGAAACCCACGGTGATCAACGACTGGCTACCACGGTTATTGACTTCGATGCATCATACATCGTTCCCGCCTTGCAGGCTAGCCGGGCCAGCCGTCGAGTGGACGTTGAGAAGTTCACCATCTACAAATGCATGAAACTGGCCGAGCCACGCACGACCTACTTTGGCTACGCTTTGCTCTCCGAGCTGGTTGCCCTGCATGGCAAGGAAAAGAGTGCCCTATTCGATAAAAACATTCGCCTCTTCCTCGGCCCCAAGACCGAGGTCAGTCAGTCCATCCAACAATCCCTAGCCACCAAGCCCGAGCATTTTTTCTACCTCAATAACGGGGTTACCGTCCTCTGTGAACGTATCGCCCCCAAGAGCAATAAGAGCGGTGGCCAACGGCTGAAAATCACTGGGTTTTCCGTCATCAATGGAGCCCAGACCATCTCGTCAGCCTCGCAGTTTGTCGCCGACAACCCTAGAGCCGACATCTCCACCGCCCGCGTCACTATCACCCTGATCCAGGCCGATGCAGACGGAAGCTTTGGCAAGAGCGTCACCCGTGCCCGCAACCATCAAAACAAGGTCGAGAGCAGTGATTTTCTCGCGCTGGATGACGAACAAGAGAGGTTGCGGCGTGAACTCGCAGTCCTCGGCATTCAGTATTCCTACAAAGCCGAGCAAAACGATGGTGTCGTCAGCGATATCAGGATCAAAGCGCCCGAGGCGATTCATGCACTGGCTCTGTTTCATCGAGATCCCCGCTATATTCTTTGGCTGAAAAACGAACCTTCAAGCCTCCTCGATATTTTTTCAGATCGTTACAAGAATCTCATTGCTGCGCACACTACGCCCTTCCAAGTCGTCAACGCAGTTCGCTTTGCTCGCTATGTAAATAACCGTATGAGCGTTGAGGCGCAAGGCACTGGTCCCGAAAAACTCACTTACAAGCATGGCGCGTCTGCTTTGGCTTGGGTTCTGGCAAAGCGGATATCTTCTGGCCAATCGGGCACGCAATTATTCCAGTCCGTGAAAATTCGGGCTACACTCAGCGTTCCTTTTGATGAATTACGACAAACTCTATGGGATAGAACTAATCTCGCATTGGCCGGACGCACTCCTCTTGTTATCTATCGTAATCAAACCCGCACTTTGCCTATCGTTGAACAGGTCATGTTTGAGAACTATCAACTGGCTGCCGATCCAGTCATCGCAATAAAACAGGCGAAACCTAATAAGAACTACGCAGAAGAGCTTTTTGATTACATGATTTCAAAGGCCCCCCAGATTGGAGGTTTGGCATGAGCAAGAAAACCAAACTCGAACTGACTTGGATCGGGAAGGAGAATCGGCCACGGCTGGAGCCGCGCATCCTCATCCCCGACGATTATAAATCCTACCACGCCAAGCATCGCGTCTCGGATAATGATATATTTGATAATCGCCTCATCTTCGGCGACAATCTATTGGCGCTCAAGGCACTTGAGCAGGAGTTCGCGGGCAAGGTGAAGTGCGTGTTCATTGACCCACCGTATAACACAGGAAGCGCGTTCGAGCATTATGATGACGGTGTGGAGCACTCGCTGTGGCTTTCGCTAATTAGAGATCGACTGGAATTGATACATCGACTCCTATCGGAGGATGGATCGCTTTGGATTACGGTTGATGACAATGAAGCTCATTATCTTAAAGTTTTATGTGATGAAATATTCGGCAGGTGCAATTTTGTATCGAATGCCGTTTGGCAAAAAAAATACACGGTGGCCAATGATGCCAAATGGCTTTCGGAAAATCATGATCATGTATTAATTTTTGCAAAAAACAAAGAGTGCTGGCGTCCGAATCGATTGGCGCGCAGTGACGAAATGAATGCACGCTACCGAAATCCAGATAATCACCCGAAAGGACCATGGAAAGCTACTCCATTACATGCCAAGAGTGGTTCGGAAAAGAGCAAGAGATTCAGTTATACATTCAAAAATGGGATCAAGTGGTCCCCACCACCAGGAACCTTTGCCCGCTTCTCCGAAGAAACACTTCGTGTTTTGGATAATGATAACGCTATTTGGTTTGGTGCAGACGGGACAGCCATTCCTTCGCGTAAAACTTTTTTAAGTGAACTTAAAGTTGAAGGGCCACCATCCCCTACTGTTTGGCTTCATGGTGAGGTAGGGAATAATCACGAAGCTCGTGATGAGGTTAAATCGTTCAATCAGTCGGATCCCTTTGCTACCCCGAAACCAGAAAAATTACTGCGGCGGGTGCTTGATCTGGCCACCAACCCCGGCGACCTCGTCCTCGATTCCTTCCTTGGCTCAGGCACCACCGCCGCCGTCGCCCACAAAATGGGCCGTCGCTGGATCGGTATCGAACTCGGCGCGCATTGCCATACGCACTGCATTCCCCGCCTTCGCAAGGTCATCGACGGCGAAGACAAGGGCGGCATTACCAAGGCGGCCGGTTGGAAAGGCGGCGGCGGTTTCCGTTACTACCGTCTCGCACCGTCCTTGCTAGAAAAGGACAAGTGGGGTCAGTGGGTCATCAGCAAGGAATACAACGCCGCCATGCTGGCCGAGGCCGTGTGCAAGCACGAGAACTTCACCTACGCCCCGAGCGATTCCGTTTATTGGCAGCATGGCCGCTCCACCGAACGCGATTTTATCTACGTCACCACGGCCACACTCACGCACGAGCAGCTTCAGGAACTGGCCGACGAGGTCGGACCGGAACGTTCGCTGCTCGTCGTGTGCTCGGCCTTCCGGGGTCGCAGGGACGGCTACGGCACGCTGACCATCAAAAAAATCCCCGCCACCGTCCTTCACCGCTGCGAGTGGGGCAAAGACGACTACAGCCTCAAGGTCGAAAATCTGCCCAAGGCTCCGCCACCCGCGCCTCCGGTTGATCCCAAGACCGGCCAACAATCCCTGTTCGGAGAGGAGGCTGGACTGTGAATCGCCACGTCAACGCCATTGCCGGCCGCCTCAGCCTGCGTCCCCCGCAGCGCAACTCACTCGCCATTCTGGACCGGCTGACCAAGATCGTGCCGCCCAAAAAAGGAACCGATGTCGCCGCCGCGCTGGAGATCATCCGCGGCGAGTATCCCACCGTCACCGATTTCGAGCGCGATTTCCCGTCCCTCTGCTTCGCCCTCGCGACGGGCGTCGGCAAGACGCGGCTCATGGGCGCATTCATCAGCTACCTGCACATCGCCCACGGCATCGACAACTTCTTCGTCATGGCCCCCAATCTGACAATCTACAACAAGCTGATCGCCGACTTCACGCCCAACACCCCGAAGTATGTCTTCAAGGGCATCTCCGAGTTTGCGCAGGAACCGCCCGAGATCATCACTGGCGACAACTACGAACAAAAGGCTGGCACGCTTTTCGACGTGGTGCGCCGCTGCAAGGTGAACATTTTCAACATCTCGAAGATCAACTCCGAGGTGCGCGGCGGCAAGGCACCGCGCATCAAGCGCCTATCGGAATACATCGGCGAAAGCTACTTCGACTACCTCGCCGGTCTGCCCGATCTCGTCGTGCTCATGGACGAATCGCACCGCTACCGTGCCACGGCGGGCGTGCGCGCCATCAACGAACTCAAGCCCGCCCTCGGTCTCGAACTTACCGCCACGCCCTACGTCGAGACGGCCAAGGGCGCGGTGCCGTTCAAGAACGTCATCTACGATTACCCGCTTCGCCGCGCGATGGACGACGGCTTCGTGAAGGCCCCCGCTGTCGTCACCCGCAAGAACTTCAACCCGGCAGGCATGACGCCCGAGGAAATCGAGTTCATGAAGCTGGAGGACGGCATCCGCCTGCACGAAAGTGTGAAAGTGGAGCTGGAAACCTATGCCCGCGAGACCGACCAACGCATCGTCAAACCCTTCGTCCTCGTCATCGCCCGTGACACCACGCACGCGGGCCAGTTGATGCAGCGCATCCAGTCCGACGCGTTTTTCGCGGGACGCTACAAGGAGAAGGTCATCCAGGTGGACTCCAGCAAGACGGGCGCGGAGGAAGATCAGATGGTCGAACGCCTGCTCAAGGTGGAACAGGCCGACGAACCCACGGAGATCGTCATCCACGTCAACATGCTCAAGGAGGGCTGGGACGTCACCAACCTCTACACCATCATCCCGCTTCGTGCCGCCAACGCCCGCATCCTCATCGAGCAGTCCATCGGTCGCGGCCTCCGCCTGCCCTATGGCAAGCGCACGGGCGTGGAAGCGGTGGATACGCTCAATATCGTCGCGCATGACAAGTTTCAGGAAATCGTGGCTGAGGCCAGCCGTCCCGACTCGGCGATTCAGGTCAAACGGCGCGAGTTCGACGCCGACGAGGTGGCGGGCAAATCATCGACCGTCGTTTCCCAGTCCAACCTCGCTAACCAGCTGGGCATCGCCCCCGCGCAGCACCCGACCACCAGCACCCAAATCGCCGGAGCCGGCACGCCGCCACTCTTTACCGGGCTGGAGGACCGGAAGGTGGCGCAGATCGCCTACGACGTGATTCGCGAACTGGAATCCCAACCGCAAAAACTGCCCAGTGTCACCTATCTCCAAAAACCCGAAGTGCAGGCGATGGTGCTGGAGGAAGTGCAAGCCCGGTATCGTCCCGCGCAAATGGAAATGGAGGGCGTCGCCAAGCAACCCGACTTCGCAGCCATCGTTTCGCAGACCGCCAAACTGGTCGAGCAGCAGACCATCGACATCCCGCGCATCCTCGTCGTGCCCAAGGGCGAAGTGAAGTCGGGCTACCACCCTTTCAAGCTCGACCTGTCCACGATCAATTACCCGCCTGTGTCGGACGAAATCTGGGTCCAATACCTGACCTCGGGCAGCCACCGCACGGTCGCGCCCCAACGCGGCCAAAGCGATGAACCCCGTGTGGAAAACTACATCGTGCGCGTCCTGGTCGGGGCGGACGACATCGCCTACGATCAGCACGCGGACCTCCTCTACGACTTGGCGGGACAGGCCGTCGAACACTTTTCCAGTTACCTCAAGCCCGACGAAGTGTGCGATGTCGTCCGCTGCTATGCCTGCGAAATCGCCAGGCGCATCCACCAGCAGATGCAGGCGCATTACTGGGAAGAGGCGGTCGATTACGAGGTGAAGGTCAGCAAGGGCTTCACCGAGCTAAAGCCCAGTGCCTACACCGCCGCCGACACCCCGCCGCTGGATTTTCACCAGTCGCCTGCCGACAAGAGCAACATGGCGAAGTATCTCTTCGGCGGCTTCTCCAAGTGCCTCTATCCCGTCCAGAAATTTCAGTCCGACCCCGAGCGCAAGCTGGCCGTCATCCTGGAGCGCGATGCGACCAGGTGGTTCAAGCCCGCCAAGGGGCAGTTCCATATCTATTATCGCTCGGGTCCCGATCACCTCGAATACCAGCCCGACTTCGTGGCCGAGACGGCAAACCGCATCTACATGCTGGAGCCGAAGGCCAAGGACCAGATGACCGCTCCCGACGTGCTGGCCAAGCGCGATGTCGCGGTCAGGTGGTGCCAAAACGCCACCACCCACGCCCAAAGCCACGGTGGCAAACCTTGGAGCTACGCCCTCATCCCCCACGATGCCATCGTGGAAAACATCACGTTTGCCTGGCTCGGCGCACAGTTTGAAACGAAGTAGTTGCCCTGTCCGAATCCAATCCTTATCCCCTGTATTCCAAAAATGCCCATTCCAACCTTCGACAAACTCCTCCAGCCTGTGCTCGCGATGGCCGTGCGCGAACCAATCACACGCCATACGGCCAGCGTCGGAATGATCCGGCAATTCAGGCTCACTCCCGAAGAAGCGGGATGTCGCCTTGCGAGCGGGCAGACCACCATCCTTAATCGCACTGGCTGGGCCATGTCGGCTCTGTTCAAGGGCGAATTGATTGAAAAAATCGTCCCAAAAACCTATCGGGCCACCGAAAAGGGCCGCGCGTTTCTCGACGCCCATCCCGAGGTCATCACCAGAGCCGACCTCGACGCCATCCCCGGTTACAAAGAGGCGTGGGAAACCGCCAGCGCCCGCCGCCGCGAGCGCGCCTCCGCTCGCAACGGGACGGACGGCGGGGAGGACGGCGGCGCCCAGCCGGAGGACTCGACGTCCACGCCCGACGAAATCATCGAGCATGAAATCGACAGACTCCGAGCCGCGCTTCGCAAACGCCTCCTGAAGGCGGTTCTCGACCAGACACCCGAATTTTTCGAGCAGCTTGTTTTGGACATACTGGTCAAGATGGGCTACGGCGGCTCGCGCGAGGCGATGGCCGCGCACCTCGGGCGGACGGGCGATGAGGGCATCGACGGCTGCATCAATCAGGACGCGCTCGGCCTCGACCGGATCATGGTGCAGGCCAAACGTTACCGCGAAGACAACATCGTGGGCCGGCCCGCCGTGCAGGGATTTGTCGGCGCGCTCACCGGGAAGGGCGTGGACAAGGGCGTGTTTATCACCACCAGCGATTTCAGCACGGAGGCGCGGGAATTCGCGCAACGCTGCCTCGCGCCCAAGGTCGTCCTCGTGGACGGCGAGCGGCTCCTTGACTTGATGATCGAGCACGAAATCGGCGTCCATGTCGTCCGCGCCCACAAGATATACGACCTCGACCAGAACTATCTTGAGGCGGACGAGTGAGCGAAAGCCCCCCCCGCAAACAAGCGCCGGGAAAAAACTCCCGCCCCGTCTCTCATTTCCCTTCCGTCGCGCCCGCCCGCCCCCTCACTTCCCTTCCGCCACGGTCGAGAGCGTTTCCACGAACTTCTTCATCGCGGGCGTGAGCACGCGGCCCTTGCGGTGCAGGATCGCGAGCGGACGGGCGAACTCCCTGCCCTTGAAAGGGATCGCCGCCAGCGTGCCCTGCGCCGACTCCTGCGCCACCGTCGCCTGCGGCACGATCGACACGCCGTGGTCGATCTCCACCGCGCGCTTCACCGTCTCGATATTGTCAAACTCCATCACCGGCTCGATCTCCAGCCTGCCGTCGCGGAAAAGCTGGTCCACCGCCTTGCGCGTCGGAATGTCGGGATCAAAGCCGATGAACTTCTGCCCCGACAAATCCTCCAGCTCCAGTTCCGTCTTCGACGCCAGCGGGTGGCCCGGATGCGTGATCAGCACCAGCCGGTCCTCGCGAAACGGAATCATCTCGAGCTGCCGCGTCTTCACCGGAAACGCCACCAGCCCGAAATCCACCGAGTTGTGCAAAATGTCCTCGTAAACCAGATTCGAGCGCCGGTATTCCACGCGCACGTTGACCGACGGATACGCGTGCAGGAAACGCTTGATGTAGGGCGGCAGCTCGTGCAGCCCGATCGAGTAGATGGTCGAGATGCGAATCGTCCCGCTAATGACCTTTTTCATCTCCTGAAGCTCGCTCAGGAGCCTGTCATACTGATGTAAAATCTCCTTCGCGGTCTCGTAAATGCGCTGCCCTTCGCGCGTGAGCTGGAACTGCTTCTGGCTCCGGTCAATCAACAATGTCTTGAAATTCCGCTCCATCGCACGGGCTTGTTGGCTCACCGCCGATTGTGTTATGTTATTGATTTTTGCAGCCTTGGAGAAACTCTTGGTCTCCACGAGATCTGCAAAAATCTTGAGATTGTCGATATGCATGGAATACGCTAATGACCTGACACTATAAACAACACTAATCGCACCGCAACTCATTAAAAACATTAAACACCAGATGGTATCGTTTCCCGAATTCAGCTCCCGAATGGAATCCCTGCGCGGCCGGATCGCCGGGGCCTGCCGCCGCGCCGGACGCGACCCCGCCGGGGTGGAGTTGCTGGCCGTGACCAAGACCCATCCGCCCGCCGCCATCGACTACGCGTCGCGCCGCGGCCTGCGCGCCATCGGGGAAAACCGCGTGCAGGAGGGCGTCGCGAAACGACCGCTCGTCGCCCCCGAATCGGCGGCGCTCCGCTGGGAACTGATCGGCCACCTGCAATCCAACAAGGCCCGCGCCGCCGTCGAATGCTTCGACCGCGTGCAAAGCGTGGACCGCGAAAAACTCCTGCGCCACCTCGACCGCGCCGCCGCCGAAAAGGGAAAAACGCTCGCGATCCTGCTCCAGGTCAACGCCGGGCACGATCCGGCGAAATTCGGCGCGGAGCCGGAGGACGCCCCGCGCCTGCTCGACGCCGCGCTCGCGTTGCCGAACCTGCGCGTGGACGGGCTGATGACCATCGCGCCGCTCTCCGGCGACCCCGCCGTGGCGGAACGCACGTTTGCCGGCCTGCGCGAAATCCGCGACCGCCTCGCCGCCAGCCGGGGCGTGGAGCTGCGCGAGTTGTCGATGGGCATGACCGGCGACTTCGAGGCGGCCATCGCGGCGGGCAGCACCCTCCTCCGCGTGGGCGCCGCGCTTTACGGCGAGCGGCAATAGACGGAGGACGCGGCGGCGGCTGGGAGCGCCGGCATCCTGCCGGCAGACGGCGCTCCGCGCCGCCGGATTGAGTGGCACGGGCGTCCCCGCCCGTGGCGGGCAACGCTTCGCGCCGCAAATGCCGGCAGGATGCCGGCGGGCGCTCCCGGCCGCCGCCGCGTTTCCGCCATCGCCCCGCCAGCCGGGAGCACGACTCAAAGTGATGCCGGCAGCGAAACAGGCGCCGCGAGAAGTGTAACCCATTAGGTTACACTTCTCGCGGCGTTCCTCCAGAGTCCTTTGGTTTGTCATCATGGGGCATCCTCCTTGACCTCACTTTGAGTTACACCCGCCAGCCGGAGTTTTGGGGTGCAAACGATTCTGGTGGGAGTCGAGGCAAACGATGCGGGAGAGCCGCGAAGCGGTTCAATATGTTCACGAGCGAAGCGAAGTTGCCTGCCATAACCGTGGGTGAGGAGCAACGCGACGCAACCCACGGTA
>JAISAX010000320.1 GCA_031266495.1 Opitutaceae bacterium | reverse complement strand
TGCAAACCTGGTTTCCGTTCAACGTGGAGGTATGCCTGAACGGACGCGAGTGGCTGGCCCGGCAGATGGACCGCGCGGGCATGGACTACGAACAGCGCGACAACTGTTTTGCGAGGGTGGCCGGAGTGGACCTGCAAAAACCGCGAATGAAAGCGGCTGCGCAGGCGCTGGTGGCGCTCGCGCCCGCGCCCGAAGGCTTCAGCAGCGCGCAACTGGCCGCGGAAGCCAAAAAACAAAAAGGCCGCGCACTGGCGGGATACAACCGGCGCCAGGCGGCATATAACCTGCGCAAACTGCGGGCCAAGGGACTGGTCGAACGGGTGCACGCCAGCAGACGTTATCGAGTATGCATCCCGCGGATACACCTGCTTGTGGGACTGCTCGTGCTTGAACAAAAAGTAATCAAACCTGTGCTGGCCGGAGTTTGCCGTCCCAAGGTGGGCCGTCCTCCTAAATGCGCAAACTCCCTTGATTCGCATTATCTGAGACTGCGACGTGATATGCACATGCTCTTGCAGGATCTCAGGCTCGTTGCCTGAACTTGCTCCAACTTGTTGGTCCTTCTGCCTGCATTGTAGCTCAGAGAAGGCACAGAGTTCACAGAGGACCAAACGACTTTTCAGGTCTCTTTGCATTCTTCATGTTTTATTAAAAACCAATCTGTAACGAAAACAGATGAACCTCTGCTTCACCAAGCAACACCTCTGTGACCTCTGTGTCCGAGCTCTGTGTCCTCTGTGTCAAAATTGAGTACGTTATTTGTGCGCGGGTCCGGAGTGAGGATCAGGCGGGAAAACGCTGCGCTTCCCGATAATCGCTCGGACTTTTCCCCGTGTGGCGCTTGAAGGCGCTGGAAAAGGAAAACGCATCCGCATAACCGGTGGCCATTGCGATTTGCTCCAGCTTGAAAGGGGTATGGGCAAGCAGATCGCAGGCGCGCTGCATCCGTACGTCCAGGACTATCTGATACGGAGTTTTCTGGAGTATCCTGCGGGTCAACCGGTGGAACCGGGAATCGGAACAGCCCACGGCCCGGGCAAGATCGTGGACGCTCCGGAACGGTGTCGTGTTGTCACGAAGCAGGGACATCGCCCGCTGGAGCGTATGCCGGTCGTCATGCTCGCTGTCGGAGATGCCCATGTCCGTCAACTGACGCCGGAGGATTTGCCAGATCAACGTCGCCAACGGCAGCAGGGCCTCGCCGGAATCGGCATAAATGCTGGCGGCTTCCTCCCGGTAGTGGCGCGCGTAGGTCATCAGGACATCCTGCCTGAGCATCCTGGCGACATGGTGACCGCCTCCGTGATCGCCTCCCGTCCCGGAGGAGGCACAGATGTCCGGAAACATCTCGGGAATCAGGTGAAACCACAAAAATGTAGTTTTCTTCAGACTACGATAGCAACATTGCGTGCCCGCCGGGATCACGAGCATGTCTCCGGGTTTCACGGTGCCCCGGATCGTCGGACCGGATATTTCCAGCGCCCCGGATTCGACCAGGGCAAAGACATGGAAATCGTACCGGATACGGCGCACTTCGTAATGGGGAGACACGTGACTGATCCCGGCCAGCTTGATGCCAAACGCCCTCAGTTCGTCATGACTGTCGGAACCTGCGTGCAGGAAGTGTTCGGAGCAATCGGCCGGCACAACCACTCGCGCCACTTCGCGGCCTTGTTCGTAAGAGAGATAATTGATGCGCCGCCGTGTATCGCCCGAGATCAGGGTAAAAACCTTGTTGAGCTGTTTTTGCTGCCAGTTGTGGAGGATGGGCAGCACCAGGTTTTGCAATCCCGCGAGTGAAGCCGCCTTGTCATCGAGCAGGAGGATGCCGAGATCGCCACAGTCCATGCGTGACAGTTCCGGAAGGAGTTCGGCCCGGGCGACCAGCAAACGCGAGGCATCGGGCGGCGGCATGGCCGGGGTTTTTCCGCCAGAACCGCCAAAACCGCCGGGGCCGCGCATGACGGTCACGTCATGTCCATCCTCCCGAAAAATCGCGGCGGCTTTTTCTGAGAAATCCGAACTGACCAGTATTTTCATCGATTGATCGGACTATGGAATAACGGAAGGGAGCTTTTTTGTTGTCTTCTTGTTCCCCACAGCAAACAGGAGGGCAAATCATATTAATTTCCCCTGTCTGGCAATGCGTTTCGCGACAGGGGTTACGCGCCGAGGTTACACAGAGCGCACAGAGGAGGCGCAGAGAGCACGGAGCGGCGGAGCCGCAACCAAAGCAGACGAACCAACCGCGAATGAACGCGAATGACCGCAATGCCTGCGAAGTCATTGCTTTATCAGGTTCATCGATGTTTTCGGAGGAAACAGAGGAGGGATGGTATTGGCCATCGGCGCGGGAGCGCCTGGGACCGCCGGCATCTTGCCGGCCCCCGGCGGAGTGGCTGCCTGGGGCTGCCTGCCGTTCCTGTCATGTCACTCCAGCCGATGCAGTCACTCCAGCCGATGCCACTCCACTGCGTGCCGGCAAGATGCCGGCGGTCCCAGGCGCTCCCGCGCCACACTCCTTCGCATTCTCCCTCCCCCCCCTCTCCCGTTGTTCCCGTTGAAAACGTCGATGAACCTTTTTTTATTCGCGTTCATTCGCGTCCATTCGCGGTTGGTTCCTCTGCTTTGGTTGCGGCTTCGTCGCTCCGCGGCCTCTGTGTAATCATTCCGTCAATACGCCATAAATCAAGACCCCTTTGGTTTCGCTCCGACGGCCTTCAGGACGATGTCCGGCGTGAGCAACTCGGGCAGCGGCTGCGGCGCGTCATGGCCGGGCAGATACACAAGGTTGAACGGCACGGTCGCGCGGTTCCAGCGCGCGAGTTCTTCGGTGATGCGCTGGTCCTGGTTGGTCCAGTCCGCGCGCAGCGTGGCGATGTTTTTGTCGCGGAAAACGCGCAGCACCTCGCCGGAGCCGAAAACGAGTTTTTTGTTGGTCTGGCACGTAAAACACCAGCGCGCGGTGAAATCCACGTAGATCGGGCGACCTTCCTTTTGCAACTCGGCCACGCGTTCAGGGCTCCACTCTTCCCAGACGATATCGGTCGGTGCGGCCGGGCGCGGCCAGCCGAGCGCGGTGCCGGCCGCGAGCAGGAGCACGCCGCCGGCAATGCCGATCCGCATGCGCCGGGAAGGTGCGCCGGGCGCCGTGTATCGACCGTAAAACCACACCGCCAGCGCCACGGTGGTGAGTCCGAAAATCGCCATCAGCAACGCCTGGTCATGCACCTGCCCGGCCAGCACCCAGACGAGACCGCCGACCGTCGCGTAGAGGGGAAATGCCATCATCTGTTTAAACGTCTCCATCCACGCGCCCGGCCGCGGCATGAGTTTTATTGTTTCGGGAAACGCCGAAAGCAGCAGGTACGGCGCGGACAACCCGAGCGCGATGGCGGTGAACAACAAAAACGACAGCCCCGTCGGCAGGGCCAGGGCGGCGCCGAGCGCGGGCGCGAGAAACGGCGCGGCGCACGGCGTGGCCACGACCGTGGCGAGCAGGCCGGTGAAGAACGACCCGGCGGCGCCGCCCCGCGATTGCAGGCGCGCGCCCACCCCTGTCGCCGAAAGGCCGAATTCGAACACGCCGCTCAGGCTGAGCGCGAAGACGAGCAACACCACCGCCATCACGAAAATGAACACCGGCGATTGTAGTTGAAAACCCCAGCCGAGTTGCTGTCCGCCCGAACGCAGCACCGCCAGCACCGCGGCCAGCGCCTGGAACGACACGAGCACGCCTGCCGTGAAGGTCAACCCGTGCAGCACAACCTTGCGACGGTCGGAGCCGGCCTGGTTGACAAAGCCGAGGATTTTTATGCCGAGCACGGGAAACACGCACGGCATGAGGTTGAGGACGAGTCCGCCGAGAAACCCGAGCGCGAGTTGCGCGCCGAAGGTCGGCACCGCAGTCGTGGTGACACCACCGCTGCCGACGATTTCCAGACCGCCACCGGAACCGGCGACACCCGCCGGGGGCGTTTCAACCGGCACATTGACAAGGAAACCCGCCACCGCTCCGTCCGCCCCGGTGATGCGGAGCACGCCCTTGAGCCGCTCGCCGGTGCCGGGTTCGGCGGCGGGAGAGACCTTGAGAGCGAGCGTCCATTCGCGTTTGTGTTTACCGTCTGCACTGCCGGAACCGGCGGCGGCGGCGGCAGCAGCACCGGCGGTGGCAGGCTGCGGTTCCTCGTAGGCGATAAAACTGTCGTCCGGGAAAAACCAGAGTCCGTCGGATGACGGCCACGGGCTGGCGGCGTCGTCGGTGGCGGTAGTGGTGGCGGTGGTGGTAGTGGTAGTGGTAGTGGTAGTGGTGGTGGCGGTGGTAGCGTCGGCGATGACGGAGAGGCGCAGCGCCACGGTGTTGCCGACACGCGTGGCCGCCACGCTCCAGCCTTCGGGCAACGCCCGCGGCAGGCCGGCGACGGTCGCCCTGACCGCTTCGCCGTAGTCCGGATCGGGCGCAGGCGCCTCGGCGCGGACGGGGCGGACGAGTTCGAGCGTGGCCTCGCCCGGTTTGCAGACATCGGCGCACATCAGCCAGCCGGCCTTGACGCGAAGCGTGGCGGAGTCTCCCGGCTTCAGGTCGGCGGGCGGGGTGAGTGTGACCGGCAGGTAGGCGACGCCCTCGTAGCCGTTGCCCGTGATGTCGCCAGCGGTGGTGCGGATGAGTTGCGGCGTGGGCCAGCGGATATCGCCGGCTTTCCAGCCGGGCGGCAGTTCCCATTCGAGGGAAGTCGGGTAACCGATGCCGGGGTTGATCCAGTAGGTGTGCCAGTGTTCCTCGTGCTCGAGCCGGAGCGCGACCGTGAACGGTTCGCCCGGCCGGATCGAGGCGTCGGCGGCCACGAGGCCGGCCTTGACCTGGGCCTGCGCCGACGGAAGCGCGGCGGCCAGGGCAATGACGGCGGCAAACGCGAGGGCGAAACCGGAAAACGGACGGCGCGGGCGAAGCGGACACGACGGGCGGAACAGGCAAGACGACATTTGCGCGCACGGTAGCCAGTTGCGGACACGATGCAAACGCGGGTGATGCGGGGGGCCAATCCGATGGGGTCAAACCTGAATGGCGCTTAGATAAGGGGGTTGGCCGTTGTTTCGAGAGGTGATTTCCAATGCATGAAGTAATCCGATGTCGGTCTGAGTTTCAGAGAGATTTTCCCTTTCAAAAGGTGGATGGATTTTACGTTTTTCATGTATTTAGCAAGTCACTGGTTTTCAACGAGGAGGTGGCTTAACTAGAGTCTGTCCATAAAGTGTAATTTCTTTTCAAAAAAGTCTTTACATTAATTCAGTGGGCGAAATAGTTTTATTGTTTATGAAGCTATTTGAGCCATTAAGGTTGAAGTTCGAGAGGAGCGACTGGGCAAGTAATCCCGAATTTGGTTTATGTGACACCATATTGGAGAAGCATTCCGAGCTATTGCAGATAGTAGCAGTTGATATATTGAAAGGGAGTGAAGGAAGTCAGTTTGGGCGCCAGGACACGCCGAGTGTGGAACAGATAGTGA
>JAISAX010000238.1 GCA_031266495.1 Opitutaceae bacterium | reverse complement strand
CCCCCCCCGCTCGCGCGGCGGGGCGGCGGGCGCGGGGGGGGGGGGGGGGGGGGGGGGGGGCGCGGCCGCGCCCCCGCCGCGGCCCCGCCCAGAGCCGGGCGGCGAGCCGGGCCGCTGGGAGATCGACCGCGAGGCGCTGGAGCGCGCGGTGACGCCGCGCACGCGGATCTTTTTCCTGTGCAACCCGCACAACCCGATCGCCCGCGTGTTTCGCCGCGAGGAACTGGTGTGGCTGGCGGAGTTTTGCGCCCGGCACGACATCGTGCTGTGTTCGGACGAAATCCACTGCGACCTGATCCTGGAGCCCTCGCTGCCGCACCTGCCGACGGCGCTGGTGGCGCCGGAGCACGCGGCGCGCACGGTGACGCTGATGGCGCCGAGCAAGACGTACAACGTGCCGGGGCTCGGCACCTCGTTCGCGATCATCCCGGATGCGGCGCTGCGCGCGCGGTTCGTGCGGGCCACGGCGGGCATCGTCGCCGAGGTGACGTGCCTCGGCTACACGGCGTGCGAGGCGGCCTGCCGCGACGGCGAACCGTGGCGGCAGGCGTTGCTGGCGTACCTGCGCGGCAATCGCGATTTCCTGCTGGCGACGCTCGCGCGCGACCTGCCGGGCGTGCGCGTGGAGGCGCCGGTCGAGGCGACGTACCTGTTGTGGCTCAATGTCGCGGAACTGGGGCTGGCCGATCCGGTGGCGCACTTCGAGGAGCACGGTGTGGGCCTGAGCGACGGGCGGTTTTTCGGCGCGAAGCCGGGCGCGTATGTGCGGATCAACATCGGTTGCCCGCGCGCGACGCTGGCCGAAGGGCTGCGGCGGATGGCCGTCGCGGTGACAACCGCCATCCGTCGAGTGTAATTGAAATCCTTGCCCCGGCCGCTGACCATAATATAAAATCTACGCTTATCTTGTGAACAAACCCAATGTCCTTTTAATCAACGGCAGCCCGCACCGCAATGGCTGTACCCACACCGCGCTGACCGAGGTCGCCGGACAACTCCACGCGCAGGAAATCAAGACCCGCATTTTCCAACTCGGCAAAAAACCCGTCCGCGGCTGCACCGCGTGCCGCTATTGCAAAACACACGGACGGTGTGTGTTCGATGACGACGCGGTGAACGAGGTCATCGCGCACATCAAGGCCGCTGACGGTGTGGTCATCGGCTCGCCCGTGCATTACGCCTCGCCGGCCGGCGCGTTGCTGGCGCTGCTCGACCGCGTGTTTTATGCCGGCGGCGGTCACTTCGCCCACAAGCCCGCCGCCGCCATTGTCAGTTGTCGGCGCGGCGGCGGCACCGCGTCGTTCGACGTGCTGAACAAATACTTCACCATCTCGCAAATGCCCGTTGTCTCCTCGCAATATTGGAACGCCGTCCATGGCAACACGCCCGACGAAGTGCGTCAGGACGCCGAGGGCATGCAAATCATGCGGACGCTGGGCCGCAATATGGCCTGGCTGGTAAAATCCCTTGCCGCCGCCAAAGACACCGTCCCACTGCCCGTGAGCGAGCCGGTCGCGCAACGCACGAATTTCATCCGCTGACAACCGCACAGCACACCGCACACTGTACAACACACCTGCCATGGCCGAGATCACCAAAAGCTACGAACCCGCCGACGTTGAAAAAAAATGGTACGCCGCCTGGCAGCAGGCCAAGGCCTTCGCCGCGCCGGACGCCACCGCCGCCGGACAGAAAAAGGAAACGTACACCATTGTCATCCCGCCCCCTAACGTCACGGGCATCCTGCACATGGGCCATGTGCTCAATAACACCCTTCAGGACGCGCTCGTCCGCCGTGCCCGGCTCGAGGGCAAGGCCGCCTGCTGGATTCCCGGCACCGACCATGCCGGCATCGCCACGCAGACGATGGTCGAAAAACACCTGCGCCAGTCCGAAGGCAAAACCCGCCGCGACATCGGCCGCGACGCCTTCCTCAAGCGCGTGTGGGCCTGGCGCGACGAGAAAGGCGACAAGATCCTGCAACAACTCCGCGAACTCGGCTGCTCCTGCGACTGGGACCGCACCCACTTCACGATGGACCCCGGCTACTCGCGCGCCGTGCTCACATCCTTCATCAAGCTCTTCGCGGCCGGCCACATCTACCGCGGCAAGCGCATGGTCAACTGGTGTCCCGCCTCGCTCACCGCGCTCTCCGACGAGGAAGTCGAGATGCGTCCGACCAAAGGCTTCATCTACCGACTCCGATACGAACTCGTCGTCCCCCCCCCCCCCCCGGCCAACCTCGCGGAAGGCGCGTCATTCCCCTCCGAAGCACTCTCGCCCGACGGCTCCACCGTCACCCACATCGTCCTCGAAACCACCCGTCCGGAAACCATCGCCGCCGACGTTGCCGTGGCCGTCCATCCCGACGATCCGCGCTACCGGCACCTCATCGGCAAAAAAGTCTGGCGCCCGCTCGGCGCGCGCGTGCCGATCCCCATCATCGCCGACGCCGCCGTCGATCCCGCCTTCGCCGCCGGCGCGCTCAAGGTCACGCCCGCGCACGACAAAGTCGATTTCGAGATCGGCCAACGCCACCACCTCCCCGTCATCGAATCCATCGAAGCCGACGGCACGATGAACCTCCACGCCGGCCCCGAACTCGCCGGCCTCGAACGCTTCGCCGCCCGCAAGAAAGCCGCCGAAATCCTCCGCCAGCGCGGCGCTCTCATCGAACAAAAACCCTACGAGAACAACGTCGGCTACTCGCAACGCGCCGGCGTGCCCATCGAGCCCCGCCTCACGCAGCAATGGTGGCTCCGTTACCCGCGTGTCGAGGAGGCGAAGCAGGTCGTCCGCGACGGCCTGATAAAAATGCACCCCGAACGCTGGACGAAGATCTACCTGCACTGGCTCGACAACATCCAGGACTGGTGCATCAGCCGCCAACTCTGGTGGGGCCACCGCATCCCCGTCTGGTACGCGAAGGGCGTGGATCGCGAGAACCTCACCGAGGCCGACCTGCGCGACCCCTCAAAAATCCACGTCTCGCTCGACGGCCCCCCCGACCCGGAAAACTGGATACAGGAAGAAGACGTGCTCGACACCTGGGCCTCGTCCTGGCTCTGGCCTTTCGCCACGCAGGGCTGGCCCGATGCCGATGCGATGAAGTCCGCCGGCTTCGACCGGTTTTACCCGACCACCACGCTCGCCACCGGCGCGGACATCATCTTCTTCTGGGTCGCCCGCATGATCATGGCCGGCCTCGAATTCGCCCGGCCCGGCGCGCCCGTCGAGGAGCGCCTCCCCTTCCGGCACGTTTATTTCAACGGCATCGTCCGCGACAAGCAGGGCCGCAAGATGTCAAAAACCCTCGGCAACTCGCCCGATCCGCTCGACCTCATTGCCCGCTACGGCGCCGACGGCCTCCGCTTCGGCCTCCTGCAAATCGCCCCGCTCGGCCAGGACGTGAAGTTCGACGAAGACCGCATCGAGGCCGGCAAGAATTTTTGCAACAAGCTCTGGAACGCCTGCCGCTTCCGCCAGATGAGCGGCGGCATGTCCGACAACACCACGCTTGCCGCCATCCTCGCGCGCCTCGACCCCGCGC
>JAISAX010000195.1 GCA_031266495.1 Opitutaceae bacterium | reverse complement strand
AAGATCGTCAACGGACGCATCCACCTGCGCGACATCTCCGAAGAACTCACCCTCACCGCCAACGAAATCGTCAACGACATCCCCGGCAACTACAACGCCCTGCAAGCCGCCCCCGGCATTCGCCGCCTCTTCGTCAAGGACAACATCTTCCGCCGCCTTGCCAACGAAGACGCCCCCCTTGCCGCCGAAGCCGCCCTCGCCAACATCGCCGGACGCTCCGGCCTGCGTATCATCGAAAACAACACCATCGAAGGCTGGAAATACGCAGCCTGGACGGGCACGGCCACCGGGTCGCTCGCCGCCACCCTCGTCTTTCGCAACAACACCCTCGCCGGAGAACTCCTGGGTAGTGAAAAAGTGGATTCAAAAAAATTCCACGTCAGCGGCAACCTCGACCTGCGCGCGCTGGAGCCGGCGCAATTCCGTCTCGCGACGGAAGAAGAGCGCAAGGCGCGCCCCCCCGCGTCGAAACGTCCTGTTGACACCGTCATTGAAAACGCCCCCACCGAATAACGGATGGGAAGTTCGACGTTTTCATCGAAAACGTCGAAGAACCATACATTTTTAACCGCGAATGGACGCGAATGAACGGAAGTGGCACGGGCTTCCAGCCCGTGGACGGCGAAGCCGCCGGATCGGAGTAGCGCGGGCGTCTCGCCCGCAACCGTTGCCCCTCCGCTCCGGCGTGGCACGGGCTTCCAGCCCGTGAGCGTTGCCCCTCTCGTCTTTCCCTCCTTCCCTCCTCCCCCCCCCACACCATACACACACGCCTCAGAGCGTGTACGGCAGCGGGTATTTTGCCGTGAGCCGGGCGATGCGGGCCTTTGCGTCCTTGATGGCGGCGGTCTGGCCACCGGTGTCGATGGCCTTCAGGACCGTGTCGATGGCGGCGGCGATTTCGTCCATGTCGGCCTCGCCGAGTCCGCGCGTGGTCACGGCCGCGCCGCCGATGCGGATGCCGGACGCCTGGAAGGGCGAGCGCGTCTCGAAGGGCACGGTGTTTTTGTTGAGCGTGATGTGCGCGAGATCGAGCGTCTCCTGTGCCTTCTTGGCGGTGAGTTCGGGCAGGTTGTGCCGGAGGTCGAGGAGAAACAAGTGGTTGTCGGTGCCGCCGGAGACGATCTTGTAGCCGCGCTTCGCGAAGGCGGCGGCGAGCGCCTGCGTGTTTTTCACGAGTTGCTGCGCGTAGGTCTTGAACTCGGGTTTCAGTGCCTCGGCGAAGCACACCGCCTTGGCGGCGATGACGTGCATGAGGGGGCCGCCCTGGCCGCCGGGAAACACGGCCGAGTCGATGGCCTTGGCGTGCGCGGCCTTGCAGAGGATGAGGCCGCCGCGCGGTCCGCGCAGGGTCTTGTGCGTGGTGGTCGTCACGAAGTCGGCATGGGCGACGGGCGACGGGTGGACGCCGGTGGCGACGAGGCCGGCGATGTGCGCGATGTCGGCAAACAGGTACGCGCCGACGGAGCGGGCGATCTCGCCCATGCGGGCGAAGTCGATGATGCGCGAGTAGGCGCTGGCGCCGACGGTGATCATCTTCGGCATTTCGCGGACGGCGGTGGCGGCGAGTTCGTCGTAGTCGATGAGGCCGGTGTCCTCGCGGACGCCGTACTGGACGAAATTGTAGAGCTTGCCGGAGAAGTTGGCCGGGTTGCCATGCGTGAGGTGGCCGCCGTGGCTGAGGTTCATGCCGAGGATCTTGTCGCCGGGCTGGAGGACGGCGGTGTACACGGCGAAGTTGGCCTGCGAACCGGAGTGCGGCTGCACGTTGGCGTGCTCGGCGCCAAAGAGTTTTTTGGCGCGGTCGATGGCAAGCTGCTCGACCTTGTCCACGAACTCGCAGCCGCCGTACCAGCGTTTTCCGGGATAACCCTCGGCGTATTTGTTGGTGAGCACGCTTCCCTGGGCCTCCATGACGGCCGGGCAGGTGAAGTTTTCCGAGGCGATGAGCTCGATGTGGCTTTGCTGGCGGGCCAGCTCGGCCGAGATGGCCGAATGGATTTCCGGATCGAGTGTCTTGAGCGGCGAGGCGTTGAGCATGGTGGTGAAAAAACGAAAGGCCCACGCTCGCGAAAGGGCGGGGGAGGGGCAACGGGAATTTTCCGTCCTGCGCCCGGGTATTATCTTTTATGAACTTCTGAAAAATCATTTTTCGACACAGAGAGCCTGGAGCGGCGGAGCCGCAACCCAGGCAGACGAACCAACCGCGAATGGACGCGAATGAACGCGAATAAAAACAGAGCCTGCGGATTCATTGGTTTTTTATTCGCGTTCATTCGCGTCTATTCGCGGTTGGTTCGTCTCTGTGACCTGTTTGGCCTGGTTTTGGGGAGTTTTTGGAAGTTCCTTTACGTCGTCCCGCCGAGCGCGAGCACCGGCGGGAAAACGACGCTGCGCGGCTCGGGTTCGCCGAGCAGGGAGACCGCCGCCCGGCCCATGGCGCGGAAATCGAAGCCGAGGCAACTCAGGCCGGCGGCCTTGCCGACCCCGGTGCCCATGACGGAGAGCACGCCGACTTCCTCCGGGCAGGCGTGCCCCGCCGCGACCGCGAGCGCGTGCAGGCTTGCCGCCACATGGTCCTCGGGGACGACCAGCGCCGTGCGTTTTTTCTTCGGCAGCGCGGCGACGAGGGCTGCCTGTTCCTCCGGCGTGCGGGCGCGGGCCCGGGGGACGAGCCGTTCCTCGCAGCCGAGCGCGCGCGCCTCCTTTTCCAGCGCGCCGAAAAACTCGTCCACCGCCGGGTCGCCGTCGAAGGGCGACACCGGCACGATCCGGCCGAAACCGCGCCCCGAGAGGTGCGCGAACGCCTGCGTGGCCGCCGCCCCGAAATCGGCGCGCACGTTGGAGAGCGCTACGCCCGCCGGTGCCTGGCGGAAAAGAAGCACGCCGGGGGCGAGCCGGGCGGCGGCGCGTTTCAGGACGGCGTCCGCCCAGAGGTGATCGAGCAGGAAACCGCCTGCGTCGGCGCCGTGCCGTTCGATAAAACCGTCGAGCGACAACCGCTGGGCCGCTGTTCCCGCGAAGACCGGCGGTTTTGTTGGATCGGGATGGTTGACGAGCACGTCGTCATGCCAGAACAGCATCGCCCGCCGCGCCTCGCCCGCGCCCGCGCTGATGCCTTCGAGCAACTCGCGGTAGAGCGCGCTACACAACTCCAGCCGCCGGATGAGGCACGCCACCGGGCGCGGACGGTCGAGCAACGGCTGCGCGGCGACCTTGTAAAAACGTCCGCTGCCGTGCTGCCAGACCTGCCCCTCCTGCGCCAGCCGCTGGAGCAGGCGAAAGGCGGTGGATGCGGAGAGACCGAACCTTTTCGCCAGTTCCCGCGTGGTCGGCAACGGCTGGTCCACGGGCCATTTTTCGCTCTCCATACGAGCGCGCACATGGGTTTC
The DNA here is from genome assembly GCA_031266495.1 of Opitutaceae bacterium. Next base: position 4,852 of record JAISAX010000195.1, on the reverse strand, counting down.
GAGACGCTGACGGGATTTCGATTTTCGAGCGGGAGCCGGCATCGGATGGGAAAAACGGGAGAAACGGGAGGAGGAGGGGGGGGGGGGGAGGAGACGAGAGGGGCGGACAGGTCGCCGGAGGACGAAGGACGTGAAACAATCAACCAGGCTGTTGCGAATGTGCAACATGATTTTTTGTTGCAAACAGAGCCTCCCCATGTTTCCGACATGCGTTCATGCAACTCACGCTCCTCGTTCTCGCCGCCGGCATGGGGTCCCGTTACGGCGGGCTCAAGCAGGTCGATCCCATGGGGCCGTCCGGTGAAACGGTGCTCGATTATTCGGTGTACGACGCGATTCGCGCGGGTTTCGACCGCGTGCTGTTCGTCATCCGGCGCGATTTCGGGGAGGCGTTCCGGGCGTCGGTCGGTGCGCGTTTTGCCGGGCGCATCCGGGTGGACTACGTGTTTCAGTCGCTCGACGCGCTGCCCGCCGGCCACACGGTTCCCGTCGGCAGGACCAAACCCTGGGGCACCGGTCATGCTGTCTGGTGCGCGCGCGAGGCGCTGGGAGACGACGCGTTTGCGGTGGTCAACGCCGACGATTTTTACGGCGCCGATTCATTCGCCCGCCTCGCCGCCTTCCTGCGCGCCGTCGGGGCGGCGACGACGGCGACACCGCCCGAATATGCGATGGCGGGTTTTACCCTCGGCAACACGCTGTCCGAACACGGCGCCGTCTCGCGCGGTGTTTGCGAGGTGGATACGCACGGGCTGCTTGCCGGAATCGAGGAACACACCGGCATTCTGGCGGCCGAGGTCGGTCCGGCGGGGGCGGGATTGGCAACAAAATACAGGCCCGCGACCATCGTGTCGATGAACTGCTGGGGTTTCACTTCCGCCTTCCTGCCGCAACTCGACGCGTGCTGGCGCGGATTTCTCCAGACACACGGCGCGGAGGAAAAGACCGAGTTTTATCTGCCTTTCGCCGTCAACGACCTGCTCCGCGCTGGCGTCGCCCGCGTGCGGGTGCTGCCGACCGGCAGCCAGTGGTTCGGCGTCACCTGGCGCGAGGACAAACCCCGCGTCCAGGCCGCCATCGCCGCGCTCGTCGCCGCGGGCGATTACCCGTCGCCGCTGTGGCCCTGAGGAAATCGCCATGTCCGCCACCATTCCCCCGTCGCTTTCCGCATTCGCCACCCTCGGCCGCCGCTTCGCACTTTATGGAGAAGTGGTGTCCGCCGTCCCGTACGGATCGGGTCACATCAACGACACGTTTGCCGTGACCGTTTCGCAGGCCGGCACGCCGGTCCGCTATATCTGGCAGCGGATCAATCACCGCATCTTCACCGACATCCCGGCGCTGATGGACAACATCACGCGCGTCACCGCGCACCAGCAGGCGCGCCTGGCCGCCGGCGGCGCGGACGACGCCTCGCGCCGCGCTCTCACCGTCATCCCCGGTCGCGACGGCCGGTCGTATGTGCGCGACGACTACGGCGCCTGGTGGCGCGCCTGGCTGTTCATCGAAAACGCGCTCACCTGCGACAGGATCGACACGCCCGCCCAAGCGCGCACCGCCGCCTGCGCGTTCGGGGGATTCCAGCGCCTGCTCGCCGATCTGCCCGGCGGGCGCCTGCGCGAGACGATCCCCGGCTTTCACGACACGCCCCGCCGCTACGCCGCGCTGGAGGCCGCCATCGCCACCAACACCGCCGGGCGCGCCGCATCGGTCGCGGAGGAGATCGCCTTTGCCCGCCGCCGCGAACCGCTCTCGCGCCGCCTCACCGGCCTGCTCGCCGCCGGCCTCGTGCCGGAACGCGTCACGCACAACGACACCAAGCTCAACAACGTCATGCTCGACAACGTCACCGGCGAGGGCGTCTGTGTGATCGATCTGGATACCGTCATGCCCGGCCTCTCGCTCTACGATTTCGGCGACATGGTTCGCACCGCGACCAACGCCGCCCTGGAAGACGAGACGGATCTCGCGCTCGTGGTCGCCCGCCCGGAGATCTTCGCCGCGCTCGCGGAAGGGTTCCTCGCCGGGGCCGGCGCGACGCTCAACGACACCGAACGCGCTCACCTCGTGACCGGTGGCCAAGTCATGACGTACGAGGTCGGCATCCGTTTCCTGACCGACTACCTGCAAGGCGACGTCTATTTCAAAACGAAACGTCCGCAGCACAACCTCGACCGCGCCCGCAACCAGTTCGCCCTCCTGCGCAGCCTCGAAGCCCAGTCCGATGCGTTCGGACGGGTGATCGACGTGACGTGGGCGAAACTGAAAGAGTAACCTGACCAAAACCCGATTCTCCGAAAGGAGGCCCACGGAACACACGAAATACACGGAAAATAGTGTGTTCCGTGGGCTCATTTTTATGATCCAGCCATCCTCCTCCACACCTCTTCGCAAGGCCCTCGTCACCGGCGGCGCCGGTTTTATCGGCGGGCATCTCGTCCGCACACTGCTCGAAGCCGGCACGGAGGTCGTGGTGCTCGACAATTTCCGCACCGGCAGTCCGGACAACCTCGCCGGTTTGTCGGCGCCCGGCGCGCGGCTGGTGCGCGGCTGCATCACCGACCGGGCGGCGGTGCGCGACGCGGTGCGGGGTTGCGACGCCGTGTTTCACCTCGCCGCGCTCGTCAGCGTGCCCGAATCGATGGAGCGTATCCATGAATGCGTGACGTTCAACGTCACCGGCCTGCTCACGGTCCTGGAAGAGGCGGCCGCCGCCGGCGCGCGCAAGCTCGTGCTTTCCAGCTCCGCCGCGGTCTATGGCGACGATCCCGAAGTGCCCAAGCGCGAGGACATGCGCCCGGCGCCGAAAAGCCCCTACGCGATCACCAAGCTCGACGGTGAATATTACTGCGCGCTCTTCGCCGCCGCCGGCCGCATCGAGACGGCGAGCCTGCGGTACTTCAACGTCTTCGGTCCGCGCCAGAACCCGAGCAGCGCCTACGCGGCGGCCGTGCCGATCTTCATCCGCCGCGCGCTCGCCGGCCAGCCGGTGGCGATCCACGGCGACGGCGGCCAGACGCGCGATTTCGTTTACGTGCGCGACGTGGTGGCGGCCAATCTCTTCGCCGCTTCCACGCGCGGGCTGACGGGCGTCTTTAATGTCGGTTACGGCGGCAGCCTGACGATTCTGGAATTGGCGCAGCGCATCATCGCGCAGACGGGCAGCGCCAGCCGCATCGTCCACAAGGCGCCCCGGCCCGGCGACATCCGCCATTCGCGGGCCTCCGCCGAAAAACTCCTCGCCGCCGGCTGGACGCCGGGCCACGACCTCGACCGCGGTCTCGCCGAGACGCTGGCGTGGTATCGGCAACGGCAATAACGCACGTTAATTAAAGCAGGGGCAGGTTTTTATTCCCTTGGGCTAATACCCCGAAGCTTGCTCCGACTCCCGCCTGCGTAACTTCAGTTACATAATTTCTCCAAGATAGTTGCTACGGTTTTACAACTCCGCGTCGTCCGCTCCGCGCAGCAACCCGACGGCGGGATCATGCCGCATGCGCGCCAGCCAGTCGGCCACCAGCCAGACGCGCCTGCCGAGAAAAAACAGTCGCGGATGATCGCGGTGCGCCCGCAAAAACCGCGCCGGGATCGGCAACAGGGCCGCCGGCAGCATCGCCGACGTATCCGTGCCCTCCGGCAGCCGGTCGCCAAGCGTCTGCTTGACGATGACCACCCCTTCGGGCGTCATGCCGACCATCTCCGTCGGCATGCCGTCGAGCGCCAGGATGAGGCGGAGCTTTTCGAACAGGTCGCGATAGCTACCCAGACACGCTTTCGCCAGCAACGCCGGTTCCTGCGCCTGTTCGTTGCCCCTGGCGAAAGCGAAGCTGCCGCCCACGCGGCCTTCCTCGCGGGGCAGGAAAAACTTGTAGATCGAGCCGTCTTCCGCCTCGAACGCCGACGCCTCCACCCCGCTCCCGATCCGGCGCAGACGCGGGCTGCCGTCACCCACCGGATCGTCCGTGCCCTCGGGAAAACCGAACACCTCCAGCGGCACCACCGGCACGAGGGCGCGAAACGCATCCACCGCCGCCGCTGCCGCGCGGAGGCGAGCGAGTGCTTCCAGTCGTCGCTCGTGATCGTCCTGAAGAGCGGCGCGGACGGCGGCGCCGGGGAGCGCGGTGCCGCGCAAACGGGTGTGTCGGCCGGTAAAGGGATCTTGCATACGTCGCTCATGGACGGCGCCCGTTTGCCGCGAACGGGCCGGTTGGCAAAAGGAAGTTGTCGGGAGTTGTCCGCAGGTTATTCACCCCGCGCCGGAGGCCGACACAGGCGGCGGGGACCGTCCTTTGTATCCGCTCTCTGATTACACACGAAAAAGGGTCCAAAAGTCGCCGGAAAATTCCTGGCAAGAAGTTTTACTGCGCACTTGCAATTAAACCGCGGACGTTGAAGCTGCTGCTGTCCGCCGAAACCCACTCGGTGGGCCCGAACGGAAAATTTTCCGCGCGGCGTTTATCAGAACAACCCACAACATACAGGAGCAACAACCATGGCCAAAGCCACCAAGACGGTAAAGAAACCGGCCGCCAAGAAGGCGCCCGCAAAGAAAGCAGTCGCCCAAAAAGCGCCCGCAAAGAAGGCGCCCGCCAAGAAAGCCGTCGTCAAGAAGGCCCCTGCCAAGAAGGCCGTCGCCAAGAAGAAGTAATCAGCGTTCGTCGCTGACATTCTCTTGTTCAGTCACAGCCGCTCCCTTACCGGAGCGGCTGTTTTCGTTTCGGCCGCGCTCCCCCCGGCAGGCAGCAGTGGTGTGTGAAGGGAAGGAAAAAGTTCATGATATTTTGAAGTTTGGGTCGGAGCAGATGCGGTTGATAAGGCAGATGAGCTTGCGGATGACGGCGACCAAGCAGAG
>JAISAX010000188.1 GCA_031266495.1 Opitutaceae bacterium | reverse complement strand
CATTGCAACTATTAGGGTTAATAGAATTTTCGCAGTTCGCAGTTCGCAGTTCGCAGTTCGCAGTTCGCAGTTCGCAGTTCGCAGTTCGCAGTTCGCAGTTCGCAGTTCGCAGTTCGCAGTTCGCAGTTCGCAGTTCGCAGTAGCAGATAGTGGTGGCGCGACTAATCAAGACCGTCGCTGCCGTGACAAGGCGCATCGCAACCTCTGGTGGTATCCACTTGATAATTACGCGCCAAATGTAGCAGCGAATGCAAGTTCGCGGGTATCGGCTGCGCCTGTCTGGCAACAACGCGCTTGTCTGTGCCGAAATCGGCGGACGGGGAGGCCAGGATGATGCCTGTAAGCGTCGCTGTCCGTGACCGCGTGATCGATATTGCCAAGGGGGTCGCGATCATCGCCATCGTCGCCAGCCATGTAGAGCGGGGGATGGTGCTTGCCGGGTTGCCTTTCCTCTCGCCGGTTTTGACGGGCAGGGTTGATCAGGTGTTATACCTGATGCATCTTCCGGTTTTTGCCGCGCTGGCCGGAGTGTTTGTCCGGCAGGGCGTCCAGCGCGCGGGGGCGTGGCGGTATGTTGTTTCACGGGTGTCCGGTTTTTTCTGGCTCTACCTCCTGTGGAGCGGCGTCCAGGGGATCGCCAAGATCGGGGCGGGGGCTGTTGTCAATTCGCCGGTTTCGTTCCACCGGGTTTTTGCCCTGTGGTTGCCGTCCGACCAGTTCTGGTTTCTCGGATGGATCGTCGTCATGACGGGGTTGGCGGCCCTGGCGCAGCCGTGGCGGTCCCGCAGACGGGCGGTTGTCACAATGGCGCTGGCTTGCGTCGTGTCGGCTGGAGCCTGGGGGTTGAACGGGGCGCTCATCGGAACGCAGGGACTGGGACTGACCGGTTTTTTTTTCGCCGGTGCTATGCTCGGGTATGCGCGGGTGGTCCGGACGCTCGCCCGGCCCGGACCGGTGGCCCAGGCCGGTGTTGCGGCGGCCGGTTTGGGGCTTCTCGTGGTCATTGCCTGCTTTACCGGGGCGACGGCTCCCACTTACGGGGGGAACGGGCGGACGGCGGCAACGGTGTTGCTCGGCGGCGTCGCGTCCTGCTCGGGTGTTGCCGGTGTGTTGATGGTGGCGTGTCTTGGCGCGCGCCCGGAGGGACGGTGCGGGCGTTGGGTCGCTGTCTGCGGGCGACTGTCGTTGCCGGTTTTTCTCGCCCATGTGCTGTTCACCGGTTCGTTCAGGATCATGGCAGAGCGATGCGGGGTCGCCGATCCGCTGTTCCACTTTGCAGGGGGGATTTTTGCCGGGGTTGTCGGTCCGCTCGTTCTGGTCGGGGTCGCCCGGCGGTTCCGCCTGACATGGCTTTTTGCCGCTCCGGCTTGCCTGACGCGGAGCGTGCCGGACAAAACGCGAGGACGAATAACGGACAACCCATGTCCTCCAGAACGACGACCATGACGATATGACGACACAATGCCTCAGCGCCCAACCAGGAATCGGGACCCGGAAATCGAAAATCGGGAATCGAGAATCGAAAATCCTCCCCTCCCCCCCCCTCCTCTCCTCTTCTCTTCTGCGAAATGCCCTGCGGCCTGCCCTTGACTCGCCTCCCGCTTCCCATAGCCTCCGCCGCTTTTCTCTGGCATGGCTCAAGAAGACCTGAAAACCACGCTCCAGCTTCCAAAAACGGATTTCCCGATGCGGGCGAACCTTCCGCAACGCGAACCCGTCCGCATCGCGCATTGGGAAAAACTCGGGATCTACGCCGCCATTTTGCGAAAAAACGCCGCTTCCGACCGCACCTTCATCCTGCACGACGGTCCGCCCTTCACCAACGGCGACGTCCACATCGGCACCGCGCTCAACAAGACGCTCAAGGACATCACCCTGCGTTACAAAACCATGCGCGGCTTTCGCACGCCCTACGTCCCCGGCTGGGACTGCCACGGCCTGCCCATCGAACAAAAAGTGACGCGCGAACTTCAGGCCGCCGGCAAAACCGTCGGCGTCAACCTCACCACGGCGGAGCTGCGCGCCCGCTGCGACGCGTTTTCCGAAAGCTGGATCGCCAGGCAGACCGCTTCCTTCAAGCGCCTCGGCGTGCTCGCCGACTGGGCCAACGAGTACAAAACCAAGGCCCCCGCCTACGAAGCCGAAGTCATCCGCACCTTCGCGGCCTTTGTCGAAAACGGCCTCGTTTACCGCTCGAAAAAACCCGTTTACTGGTCGATCCCCTTTGAAACCGCCCTCGCCGAGGCCGAAATCGAGTACAAGGACCACGTCTCGCCCTCGATCTGGGTGAAGTTTGCCGTCCCGTCCGACGAGGCAAAAAAGTTCAACCTCCCCGCCGACAAACCGCTTTCGGTCGTCATCTGGACGACCACGCCGTGGACGATCCCGGCCAACCTCGCCATCGCCGTCCACCCGGAGGTCGATTACGTCGTCGCCGACCTCGGCGCGGAGCGGATCATCGTGGCCGAAGCGCTGCTCCCCGCCGTGCTTGCCGCCGCGAAGCCGGACGAAAAGACGATCGCATCCGCCGCCGCCGCCGCCACCGCCACTGTCAGCCGTCGCAAGGGCGCCGCCCTCGAAAAACTCGCCACCCGCCACCCCTTTATCGACCGCGCCTCGCCCGTCGTCCTCGCCGACTACGTGACGACCGAGAGCGGCACCGGCTGCGTCCACACCGCGCCCGGCCACGGCAGCGAAGACTATCTCACCGGCCTCAAGTACGGCCTCGAAATCTACTGCCCGGTCGGCGACGACGGACGTTATCTCGACGACGGCCAGGTGCCCCCCGATCTCGTCGGCCTCACCACGCTCGAAACCGTCGAGGACCTTGAGGCGAAACGCACCTCGCCCGCCAACATCGCCGTCCTGAAAAAACTCGCCGCCGCCGGCGCGCTCCTTGCCAAGGCCCGCTACACGCACAGCTACCCGCATTGCTGGCGCTCGAAGACGCCGATCATCTTTCGCGCCGTGGACCAGTGGTTCGTCTCGCTCGACAAGGCGGGGCACCGTAAAAAAACCCTCGACGAAATCGAAAAGGTGCAATGGATCCCCGCCTGGGGCGCCGCCCGCATCCGCGGCGCCGTCGAGACGCGTCCCGACTGGTGCATCAGCCGCCAGCGCTCGTGGGGCGTGCCGATCATCGCCTTTTACGACGCCGACAAAAACGCGTACCTTGATGCCGGCGTCGCCCGTGCCGTGGCCGACAAGATCTCCACCCGCGGCACCAACTACTGGTACGACACGTCCGCCGCCGACATCCTCCAAAACATCGCCTTGCCCGCCGGCTGGCCCCCCCCCCCCCTCCTCACCTGCGGACGCGACACGCTCGACGTCTGGATCGATTCCGGCTCCTCGCACGCCGCCTCGCTCCGCCACGGGCAGGGCGGCACCACCTGGCCCGCCGACCTCTACCTCGAAGGCTCCGACCAACACCGCGGCTGGTTCCAGTCCTCGCTCTGGTGCGCCGTCATCGCGCAAGGCGGCGCCCCCTACCGCGCCGTCCTCACGCACGGCTTCATCGTCGGCAAGGACGGCAAAAAAATCTCCAAGTCCGGCCAGTACGAAAAACCCCCGACCTCGGACAACTACATCGCGCATTACGGCGCCGACGTCATCCGCCTCTGGGTCGCCTCGCAGGATTTTACGCAGGACATCACCGTCTCCGACCTCGACAAGGACCTGAAGGACAAGGGCAGCATCCTCAACATCGTCGCGGAAACCTACCGCCTCTTCCGCAACACACTCCGCTACCAGCTCTCCACCCTCCACGATTTTACTGCCAACCCCGCCGATCCCGCCAACCCGGCGGCCCACGACGCCGTGCCGCTCGCGCAGATGGACACGCTCGACCGCTGGGCGCTGCACCAGGCCGCCCGCCTCGTCGCCGAATGCGCCGCCGCGTACGACGCTTACGAATACCACCGCGTCATCCACCTGTGCAGCCAGTTCTGCTCCACGACACTCTCCGCGGTTTACCACGACATCATCAAAGACCGCCTCTACACGCTCGCCCCCGCCTCCCCGCTGCGCCGGTCCACACAAACCGCGATCCACAGCATTTTTGAAGTCCTCGTAAAAATCCTCGCGCCCGTCCTCACCTTCACCGCCGACGAAGCCTGGACGTGGGGCACGTCGGGCAAGGAACTCGCCGACACCGCCGCCGACACCATCCACCTCCAGGACTGGTCCGCGCCGCCCGCCGCCTGGACCAACCCCGAAATCGAGGCCGACATCGCCACGCTCCTGCGCATCCGCGCGCAAGTCACCGAGGCCATTGAGCCGCACCGCCAGGCCGGCGAGATCGGCAAATCCCTTGATGCGGCCATTACGCTCGAAGCCGGCGCCGACACACCCGACTACGCCGTGCTGGAAAAACACCGCGCCTTTCTGCCCGAGCTTTTCATCGTGTCGCACGTCGCTCTCCGCCCGGCTGCCGCCGACGCAGTCGACGCCTCGCTCGGCGTGACCGTTGTGCATTGCCAGACGCTCGGCCACGTGCGTTGTCCCCGCTGCTGGCGCCAGGTGCCCGCGCTCCAGGCCACCGCCCACGGCGACGTGTGCTCGCGCTGTGCCGAGGCCGTGCAGGCCGTGCCCTGAAAAACTTTCTGTCAGAGCCCTACATCGTTCCCCCCCCCCCCCCTTCCAAAACATCATGACCCAAAAAAAGAAAAAAAACGTCCCCGACGAAAACGGGAAGACCGCAACCGCCAGCAACAAAACCGGAACACCCGCCAAACCCGCCCCATCCGCGCCCCGTCCCGTGAAAAAGACGAGACCGCTTGTGAACGCGAAAAGTGCGAAGACGGTACCGGCTGCGAAAACCGGACGGGCCACCGCCCCGACGGCCAAACCGAAACCGGAAACCGGTCAGCAACCGAATCAGAAACCGAAAACGGAAACCCGATCCTCACGGCAGAAAAACGCCAGCCCGGCCACCCGGCCTGCTGCCCGTCGTTCTTCCGAAGAATCCACCGCGCATCCCGCCCCTCCGGACGGGACAACTGACGCGAAAGCAGCTACCATAAAATCGATCATGAAAGTCCCGGCCAAATCAGCCACTCACTCCGCCTCTCCTGCGAAATCCGCGAAAGCTACGAAAACCACGAAAACCGCGAAAACTCCGAAAGCCCGAAGCGCCAGGAACACCGCCGGCTCCAAAAGCGCCGGCGCCGTCCCGGACAAGGCGAAAAAACACGCGGCTCCTGCATCCGGCGGCGTCGTCAGGGCCCGGCCCGAGTCCGCCGTTACCGGCAAGGCATCGGGCAAGGCAACAGGCAAAGCATCCGCCAAGGATCGCCTCCGCAGCAGCATTCTCGCCCGTCGCGAGAAACCCGCCAAGCCCATCGCCTTCACGCTCGACGAAGTCCGCGAGATCGCCAGGCAGAGCGCCGCCGCCGAGGCCACGCCCGAGCAGAGCGCGGCTGCCATCGCCCGCGCCCGCGCCGCCCGCCTCGCCGAAGCCGAAAAGGCCGCGAGGCCCGCCACGCCCAACCGCGTGCAGGCCGCATCGCTCGCCGACATCCTCGGCTTCAACCCCGCCGCAAAAAAGAGCGTGGCCGAGACCGAGGAGTCGCAGATCCCGGAAAAATTCCGCCGCTACTACAAACTCCTCATCGACCTCCGCCGGCACGCCAGCGGGCAGCTCGAAAGCCACACCGAGGAAACGCTGAAACGCTCCGCCAAGGACGATGCCGGCGACCTCTCCAGCTACGGCCAGCACATGGCCGACGCCGGCACAGACACCTTTGACCGCGATTTCGCGCTCAGCATGGTGGCCAGCGAACAGGAAGCGCTCTCCGAAATCGACGCCGCCATCCAGCGCATCAAAGCCGGCACCTACGGCATCTGCGAGATCACGCAAAAACCCATCGCCAGGGACCGGCTGCTCGCCGTGCCCTTCACCCGTTATTCGACGGAGGCGCAGAAGGAAGTCGAAAAAACACGCTACCGTCCCCGCGGCCAGGCCGGCCTCCTCGCCGAACTCGGCGAAGACGGCGGCAAGATGATGGACGACGCCGACGTTGACGAATGAGCATTATTGCAGGCTTTGCCGTGTGGCGCGGGCGTCCCGCCCGCTGTGGGAGCGGCGGCATTCCTGCCGCTGTGACGAGGCGCAACGCGCCTCGCCTCCGGACCGTGCGACGCTCTGCGTCGTCGCAGCGCTCGGGAGACCGCTGCTCCTGAAAATTCCTCCCACCCGAGTCCGAACACCACATGATCCCTCCGGCGAGTTCTCCTGCCC
>JAISAX010000185.1 GCA_031266495.1 Opitutaceae bacterium | reverse complement strand
GGGGGGAGGGGGGGGGGGAGCGCGTCAGGCGCCGAAGGAGCTGAGCGCGGAGCGCCACCACGGGTAATACGTGCTTTCCAGTTCCTCGCGCGGGGGCATCGGGAAGTGCAGGAAGCCGCCGCCGGATTTTCCGACAAAGAAGCCGTTGAGGAGGGTGCGGAAGAGCACGTCCTGCTGGAGGTAGCGGATCACCGTCTTGGTTTGTTTGCCGGGCTTGCTGCGGAGTTCGCGGAGGCAGTCGCGCAGGTGTTCGATGTTCGGATACGGGAGGTTGTCCACGCCGGCGGCTTCGGGATCGTCGCCGAGGCGGTTGAGCCTGAGTTCGGCAAAGACGATGGCGGGCATCGACACGTCCTTGCTCGTGTCGGTGATGGTGGCGGCGAAATCGGGCGGCGGGAGTTCGCTGACGACGCGCGGGGTGACGGGGCAGAATTCCTGGTAGAGGTGGTAGCGTGGTCCGGGGTCGGCGCGAAAGGGCGCCGGTTTCAGGTCGAGCACGCGTCCGTCGTCGGTGGTGAGGTGGAGCGTCTCGAAGGCCTCGGCCGGCGTCTGCTCCAGCACGCGATAGACGGCGAGGTAATCCGACCGGCGGGAGGTGCCGTCGGGGCGTTCGAGCGTCGGGGCGAGTGACTTTGCCTTGAGGAATTGTTCCGCGTAAGCATCCGTCAGTTTGAAAAAGAGCGCCTGGCCGCGGGCGCGCTTTTGATTACCGGTTGCCAGATAGGCGCCAAACTCGGCCGGGGCCAGGTGGGACGCTACCAGCGACTCGGGCATCAACGAGAGGTACAGGTAAGGCTTCATAATGGATGGTGATGTTGCCCGGCACTTCTGCCGGACATTACCAGAAATTTGCCAGAAACAGCGACGCCTTGCTGCGCACCGTTTGGACTACTCCACCCGGATTTTGCCCGCATTGTCTTCACTCCGGCCTTGCGCGAGGCGCGTCGTATCCGTTTAGCGTCGAGGGGAGAGAACGCTTCTACCTGAATAACTGATGTTACGCAGGGCGTAACATCCGTTGCACACAAAAAAAGGGGGCGGCAGGTCCGAAGACCCGCCGCCCCCGCATTATCCGATGAGTATGAACTACAAACCCCCGGAGGCAGACCGCTGGACTCGCGTCCGCCTCCGCCTCCGGGAAAGCGCTCAGTCGTGTGCGTCGCGATAACGGCGCATCGCCGCCCAGGCCAGCAGCGCCAGCCCGGCCAGCGCCGCACAGGTGGCTGGCTCGGGCACGGCCAACGGCACAGTCAAGAGGACGTACCGGCCCTCGATGATGTTTTGGTTTTCCGCATCCCACCAATATCCGTAGCCCAGCAGTCGTCCATCGTCGCTGTAGGCGGCATAGTCAGAGGCATAATAACCATCAGGAGAAATCGCGAGCCAGCCGGAGGTGGTGCCCTCCTGCAACTGCTGCGCCGTCAGCAACTGGTCTGCAAACAGTTCGTCCACGTACCGGAGCCCCGCCTCCTCCGTCCAGATAAAACCGGCCTCGCCAACCAGCCAGGTGAGATGATACCCTCCCTTGTTCGTATGTTCATTCAGGAACGCGTTCAGGGCAGGGTTGTGGCTCTCGTCAAAAATCGTCCCGACAACCTGATCACCATACACACCGCTGATATGGGCTTTCATCCCCGGCAGGAGATCCTGGATGCCGTCTTTTTCGTTCTTCCAGATAAAGGCGTGGTACTCGTACACCTCCCTGCTGATATAAATGCCGCGATTGCCGACAATCAGTCCGCTTTCGGTGATGCCAGCCACATCTGTCAAAGAATACACGGACTCGTCAGCAATCAGACCGAGATCCTTCGTCCCGCCATCCTCTGTCCAAAGGAAAGCGTGGCGATTGTCGTATCCGATGTTACCTGTGCCCATTGTCCCGACCACCTGCCCGCTGCTGTTAACGCCACCAAACGTACTGCCAGACCAGTCGCTGGTGGAAACGATAAACTGTGGACCCTTTTCTGGCGCCCACACGTAAGCATGACTACCGTTGTTGTAATTGGTCCGGGCGTGGCCGATCACCAGCCCGTAATCGGTGACGATCCGGATACTGCTGGAATAGGCAGGCACGTCGTCCGACCCCACGATGGAGTCGAGGGAAATAAAGCCGCCGGTTGAAGTCGTCCCGTTCGGCACATCCGGCGTCCAAACAAAAGTGCCGGTGTCGATACCCACAATGGAGCTATTGAGGTAGTTGCTGAAAATTCGCCCGTCGTTGCTGATGCTCAGCTGGCTACTACTGTTTCCGGAATACGTTCCCAGGATGTATTCTTTCCCGTTATCCCACAGGATGAAGTCCCTCAGACCGTCCGAACTCGAACTCGGCCCGCCTGCATACCACCGGGTGTAAGCCTGCTGCCCGAGGTCATTGCTGGAGTGGTAGAGAATGTCATCGCGGGTGAGATCGTCGATTTCCTCGACCGGGCTGGCGGCGCTGCCGGAAAGAGCCGCGGCAGCGAACGCGCCGAGGGCGAAAAGGCCGCGCAGAAAGGTGCGCAGAAGGGTGCGTGCGCCGGTGCGGGTTTGCTGTGGTGCTTGCTGTGATTGCATTTGTAGTTTCATGTTCGTGACAAAATCCGGGTTCCGGATTTCAGTTTCCGGATTCCGGATTGGAGATTTCAGATTTCAGAGGACAGAATTACGGGATGATGGCGGAGACGATTTCGCTCCAGGGGCCTTTCTGGCCGCGGTTGTTTTCCCAGCGCAGACAAAAATAGACCGTCTTGCCGCGCTGGTCGTCCGCAAACTCGATGCGGAAGGGGCTGTGCGTACAAAAAACCGAATGCGTCAGTTGATGGAACGCCAGCGGGCCGGTGCCGTCGGCGATGCCGTACAAAAGCTCCGCCCCGTGCACGCCGAAGGGTTTGGCGTTGCTGTGGCCCGTGCCCTGGTCGCGAAAATGGATAATCAGCCAGCGGATCAGCGTCGTGACGACCTCGAACACGGGGTAGGTCACCGGCACCGGCACGGGTGTGCGGTCTTCCTTGTGGATGGGCACGCCCAGGGCCAGTCGCTGCTCGTTGGTCACGTTGCGGTTGGACATGATGTATTCCCGATACGCGGAGCGCAGGGCTTTTTCGTAGGCCGCGCGGGCTTCGTTCTTGACCTCGATGGTGATGCTGGTGCGCGTGGCCGGGTTTTCGGCGGCGGCGTGCGCGGTTTGCCACGCGGATTGTTTGCCGCGCAGGTCGGTGATGACCGAGCCGGGCACCCCCCATTCGGTGGCGTCGTTCGCCAGGAGGGTCATGAATGGCACTTCCCATTGGCCGAAATCCCCGTCGGAAGACGGGATATAATCTGAATTACTCATTGTGGTATTTCCTTGTTGGTTCGTGGTTAACTGACGGGGGAAAACAGGTTCCGGGTAACATTTCCCGGTGTTCCGGGGCGCTTCTGGCGTGCACGCTGAAGGTTCTGGCGTGCACGCTGAAGGTCCTGGCGTGCACGCTGAAGGTCCTGGCGTGCACGCTGAAGGTCCTGGCGTGCACGCTGAAGGTCCTGGCGTGCA
>JAISAX010000141.1 GCA_031266495.1 Opitutaceae bacterium | reverse complement strand
CGCGGGCCCGCTTAACCGGCCCTGTTTCTTGCTCCTTTTCCCCCCCCCCCCCCCCCCCCCGCTCCGCCCCGCCCTCCGCACGGACAAACGACTGGCTCACACGCGCAGCCGGGCCAGTTGTCCGGAAACAGTGTCGATGTCGAAAAACTCCTCGTCGAACTCGTCGCCCAACCACTCGACAAGCTCTTCGCGTTCGGGATGTCCGGGATCATTCAAAATCTCAAGATTTCTGTAAAACCCGTAAACACCACCGCAATCCTCAGGCGGGCAGGCACGGGCGCCGGCAAGGCACGCGGCACACTTCGGACGCACCTCGCAAGGCGTCCATTTCTCCACAAGCAAAGCATGATCCCAGTCATCCCCCATATCGTATTTGTATGACAAACGATCGCCCTTCGCGTGGACAAAATCTCCAAGGCGAAATTTGGAAACATCAAAAATCTCCCTTCTCCGAAAACCGGCATCCTCGTTCCAGTCGCCCTTCACTTCATAGACAGTTTTCCTGAATACGAATTGGTAGAGATGGGCATCGTCCCAGCCCATGGCGATCTGGATGACATCATGCAAACGCGGCAATGTTATGTCCCCTGGCACCGTGACACGCCGCCAGATGTGCGGACGTGTGCCGAGCAAACGGATTTTCAACTGGCAAAGCACTGGCGGATTTAGCGCGCCGGCGGACTTTGCGGGAGCAGATGGTTCCACCATCGATTTGAGTGTTCTTTTCAGGATACGCAAAGCCCCGGTTTCAGAAGAGGATAAAGATTTCATATATGGATTGACAGGAACCTCGCACCTTACTCGAGGGAAGGTCTCGCCTGACAAGACAGAAATTACGCAGGAACATTACGCCGGAACGGATGGGTGCACCCGGAACGGAACCCGGGCTTCGCGCGTGCTTGCTTTTTGCAACCCGGTCCCGGAAAAACGACCGGTTCGTATCCGCACCTGATTACACTGATTACACCGACAACCAAAATGCCGAAAAAAACATTCCCGCTCAGCGCCGCGCAACTCGAAGAGCTTGCGCAAACGCACGCCACGCCGTTTCACATTTACGACGAAGCCGCGATCCGCGCCAACGCCCGCGCCCTCAAGGCCGCCTTCGCATGGAACCCCGGATTCCACGAACACTTCGCCGTCAAGGCCAACCCCACCCCCTTCATCCTGAAAATCCTGAAGTCGGAAGGCTTCGGCATGGATTGCTCGTCGCTTCCGGAACTGGTGCTCTCCGAGTCGGTCGGCATGCGCGGCGAGGAGATCATTTTTACCTCGAACGACACGCCCGCGGAGGAATTCGTCGCGGCGGTGAAACTCGGCGCGATCGTCAACCTCGACGACATCACGCACATCCCGTTTCTGGAAAAGCACGCTGGCCTGCCGGAGCTGGTTTGCTGCCGCTACAACCCCGGCAAACTCAAGGCGGGCAACGCGATCATCGGCCACCCCGAGGAAGCGAAATACGGTTTCACGCGCGGCCAACTTTTCGAGGGCTACCGCATCCTGCGCGACAAGGGCGTGAAGCGCTTCGGCCTCCACACCATGGTCGCCTCCAACGAACTGGACGCCGCTTACTTTATCGAAACCGCGCAGCTCCTCTTCGACCTCGTGGCCGAACTCTCCGCGCAACTCGGCATCCGTTTCGAGTTCGTGAACATCGGCGGCGGCATCGGCATCCCCTACAAGCCGGAACAGGAGCCGGTTGACCTGCGCCGCGTCGGCGAGGGCATCCGTGAACTTTACGCCAGGAAAATCGAAAAGGCCGGCCTTGCGCCGCTCGACATCCGTATGGAATGCGGCCGCATGGTCACCGGTCCCTACGGCTGGCTGGTGAGCCGCGTCCTGCATCGGAAAAGCACATACAAGGAATACGTCGGCCTCGACGCGTGCATGGCCAACCTGATGCGTCCGGCTCTGTACGGCGCGTATCATCACATAACCGTGCCGGCCAGGGAGCGCCTGCCGCACGATTTTGTTTGCGACGTGACCGGTTCGCTTTGCGAGAACAACGACAAGTTTGCCATCGACCGTGCCCTGCCGCGCGTGGAGCCGGGCGACTTGGTCATCATCCACGACGCCGGTGCGCACGGTCATGCCATGGGTTTCAACTACAACGCCAAGCTCCGCTCCGCCGAACTCCTCCTGCGCGAAAGCGGCGAAGTGGTGCGAATCCGCCGTGCCGAGACCATCGCGGACTACTTCGCCACGCTCGATTTCGAGTCATTAAAAACCTTCGAGGGATAACCGGGGCAAACCGGCGGCGCGCAGCACAGGCCCTAAAATAAAGTCATCCCCGCTCTGCCTGCGCGCCAAACTCGCCGCCTCGTCCGTAGAATGAAGCATCAGTACGACGGCGACTTCGTCATCAATCTGACGACCAGGGATCGCGTGAAAGTCGGCAGGGCGATGCCTGCATCCCTGTTCTGTCCCTCCCGGTCAGCCCATCCGTAATCGCGCCACGGATCATAAAACCCGACCAACCCCGAGGTGACGAAATCGGGCGGAAGGCATAAGTGCTCGCCCGCAACCGGCACGGCCTCCTGGCCAGCCTTCAGTTCGCTCCTCCAGTCGCACCGGCGATCCCGTAACCAAATCAAGGATACATTCCTGCCCTGCAACGCATACACCCGCAACCGCGATGTTTCCCAAAACACCGGCTCCGCGCCTTCCGCAACCGGATCGAACCTCGCGATGGCGCGGGCGAAACGCCCGAAATGCCACCAAAGCCGATGCCGCGCCACATACACGTCCCAGTGCCATATCTGCCCGCAGCCTGCCGCTCCGGCAAAAAACGGCGCGAAAAGCACATCGTGCAGAATGATCCCCTCACGATCCCGTTCATAGAGACTCGACGGCCCTGCGTGATGCGCCTCCACCGCGCCTCCCTCCGCCAGCAACACCGGACGCCGCCTCCCGTCCGTCGTCCATTCGCGCATCGCCCGCACCGCGTCAGCCGCCAGCACATCGACCGGCCCCCGGCACACCTCCCACTCCGCGCCCGGATCAAGATACCGGTGAACCTGTGCCACATCGTTGCCCGGTAGTCCGCACAACCAGCGATACGCCGGCTCCGCGGACCCGCCACAGAAACTCCCCAGGCTCTGGAGCGTGAGACAACGCGGGAAACGCTCCCGCAACTCCGGCAGCATCCGCTCCGTCCACTCCTCTTGGCCACGGCCCCGGGAAGCGTTGATCTCGTTCCACAATTCCCATGCCATCGCCGCCGGATACCGCTCCGCCGAAAACCGCTCCGCCAGCCAGTCGAGCTTTTTCAGATAAAACGCCCGCGCCTCCGGTTCCCGCCAAAATGCGTCCATCGTATCCGCCGGTCCTCCCTCGGAGCGATGATACTGGCCGCGTTCGAATCGTGCCGCCCCCGGAAAGATTTCCGCGACAGGCGCGGTTTCCAGGCTACGGAAATGCTCCAGTGTGACCTTGGCTCGCAACCCCAGCGATCACGCCAGATCAAGCACCCGGCCAAGCCGCTCCGCCGCCGCCGCCTCGGCAAACACGCCCGCCCGCTCCGGTTCCACATCGAAGAACGGATGCCCCAGCCAAAGCCGGGAAAAATTGCCGTCGTTCGCCGCCAGTTTGCGCAGCCATTCCCCATAACACGCCAGCCCGTCCTCCGCGTTTTTCGCAAAACGCGGAAAACTCAAATTGAGCCCCACCGGGATGAACGTAGTACCGTCTTCCCGTTCCAGATAACGCCCATGCCGTGTGTTAGCCCGACATCCGCGACTGGGGCCATTGAGCGGAGCAAGTCATTGATAGATCGCGCGAGCATTCCGAAGGTCGGGACTACACGCACTTTGGAAAAATCAGGCGCGATTTATCAGCGGGTTATGCGCCGCAGTCCCCCCGAAAATAGTCGTTTCTTGGGTCGAGTAGCGGAAGTCGGGGTAGCGCACCTGCTCGTAATCGTCCTCCGGTTTGCCCGCCACCCGCTGGTACAACTGCGCCAGTCCCCCGGGACTTGTCCTCACTCCGCACGAACTCTTCATCGCCTCTGATGTCTTCGCCAGCGACAGCCCGGGTTGATGCTTCAGCGCACACGCCACTCCCTGCGCTCGGGCTCCCGGATGCGTCCCCGCCGCTCCGCCGGCCTCCGACACCTGCCTCGGATGCGTGCTGGCCACCGCCTTCTCGCATTTCGGGCGCCACCCTCGCCAGGTCTTCAGCCGCGTCACGTGTACCTTCGGCTCGGCCACCTCCTCGATATATTGCTCCACTGCCTCATACCCTGCAACCGGCTCGGCGCAGCTAAACGGCTATATATCCCGAAGCCGGACGGAAGGCAAAGGCCACTGGGAATTGCTGGCGAACATCTACCTGCACTGGTTCGACAAAGCCTTCCACCGGAAAGACGGACCCGCGCAGTATGCGAATGCCCGGCTGGTGCGCTACGCCGACGATTTTGTAGTGATGGCCCGATACATGGGGCGAAGAATCGTAGGATGGTGCGAAGAGAAACTGGAAAGCTGGCTTGGGTTGAAGATCAACCGGGAGAAGCCCCGAGTGATCAAGGCGACCCAGGAGGGCCAGACAGTGGACTTCCTCGGATACAGCCACCGGCTGGAGCGAGACCTGTGCGGAAGAGACCGCAAATGGTGGAGGCAATATCCCTCGAAGAAAGCGATGCGAAAGCAAAGCGACTGGCTGAGGGAAAACATCACCACAAGCCACAACAGAGAACCGCTGAAAGAAACGATAGAAAGAATCAACACGCACTACAGAGGCTGGAAAGCGTATTACAACCAAGGGCACCCTCGCAGGGAATATCGGCGGTTGAACTGGCAGATCGGACAACGACTGGCAGGCGTCCTCAAACGGCGCAGTCAACGCGGGTATAAACTTCCGGAGGGAATCAGCCTCTACGAACACCTTCATAACCTTGGACTGGAGGTCCTGTGAATGCTTCGCCCGAATCTTGTGGCGTAAGCCGGATGCGGGAAATCCGCTCGTCCGGTTTGACGAGGGAGAGGGCGGCCTCTGGCCCTCTCTCTACTCTACTGTAAAAAGAAACCCGTGTCCGTTTTTCGGAAACGCGGGTTTTTTTGTAAAAGAGTGGTGGCAAGACACGGAATCGAACCGTGGACACGGTGATTTTCAGTCACCTGCTCTACCAACTGAGCTATCTTGCCAAGGGCAAAGGTGGTCCAGCAAAGGGTCTCCCGGAAGGGCGTCAACGGGATTTTTACCGAGAATCAGAAAGACCCCTATAGATTCTGACCCAGAGAAGAAGAGGAAGAAGAAGAGAGAAGAGTTGAAGGATCTGAGGGTGCTGGGAGGCAAAGGGATGGCCCGCCTTCAGGAAAAAAAGAGTGGGAACCGGGCGCTTCGACAGGTGAAGCAGAGGTGTGCAAATTCAACCCGGCCCCCACGGGAGCCTTTATCAAGCGATGAGCAAAATCAGTCCAGAGAAGTTTGCGTTGCGGCACGAGGTGGTGCGCTATGC
>JAISAX010000131.1 GCA_031266495.1 Opitutaceae bacterium | reverse complement strand
TTCGTGATCCGCATCACCCTGCCCGGCCCGTCCGGCGCATCGGTGATCCACTCCGCCGGCTTCACATGCTGCACCTCCTCATTGCGCATCCCCAGCCACCGCATGAGCAACAGCACGAGGAACGTCCCCGGCTCACTCTCCCGCAACACCCCCGACGCCACTTGAAACACCCGCAACTCCGCCTCGGAGAAAGGAACAAACCCCGTATCACGCTTCACATTAAACCTGTCCGCCGTCAGAAACCGCACCGGCCGGTCGAACACCAACCCCCGGAACGGCTTTTCACGGGCGAAGACCGCGCGAGCCTGGGTCAACATCGAGTCGGCGGACGCCTTTGCGCGCAACATGACCTCCGAATCATCCGCGGCGCCCGTCGCCCGGACCTCGGCCACGACGGCATCCTGGAACGTCGGCACGACCCCCGCCAGATCGCCGGTAGTCAGCGCCTCGCACTCCGGCTTGCCCGCCCGTGCCAGAATACGCTTCAGCACGCGGACATTCCTTTTTTTCACATCGAGTCGGGAATGATCAGCCGCAATGTAAGCGTCGAAAATCTCTCCGAGAGTCGCGACCTTGCGCGACACCCTGCCAAGCACCCTGTCCAGCTCCGCACCGGACGCCGCGCGCAAGATCGCATCACGCTTCGCTTTTGCAACGGCCAAGTCGCTGGTATCCAGAGAGAAAGGAGTCTTGCGCCCGTTAAAAAATCTTTTCCCGTTGACGAACTTCTGGAAATACCAGATTCCATCACGCTTCGTCAGGTTTTTTAGTTCTTTTCTACGTCCGTCACGTGCCGTTTTTCTTCCCGTGACTGTTGCCAATTCCGTTGCTGATTGATCTGCATCCATTGTGTGGGGAATCTGCAAGCATCCGTAATTCGGTCAAGACATAATTTGACAACAGTCACGACTGAAAAACACCGATTCTCCCTCTGTCCCAGAGGCAAAGTGGCTTCCTAGCTCAATGGTAGAGCAGTTGACTCTTAATCAATTGGTTCGGGGTTCGAGTCCCCGGGGAGCCACCATTTTCCGCCCCGGGTTTTCCAGCCCGGTTTTGTGGTTCTGTTTTTTCTCTCGTCTTTCGTGATGTGCCGGAATCCTTTTCCTGCCGGCGTAGCTCAATGGTAGAGCACCTGTTTTGTAAACAGGCGGTTGCGGGTTCGAATCCCATCGCCGGCTCCATTTTTCTCCCGATCCGGCCCCGCCCGAACCGAGGCGCTCACCTCACGTTCTTTTCCGCACTGCCCGATGGTGTAATGGTAGCACAGCAGATTCTGACTCTGCTTGTTAAGGTTCGAGTCCTTATCGGGCAGCCACTCTTCCAAAAGGCCCTTCGTGACAACCGTTCGCGAGGGGTCTTTTGTTTTTCCGGCCCACTCCCCTCCCCCCCCCCCCGCCGCGTCTCCGCCATCGACACCGCCGCCTTCCCCTGCCCTCCTGTTCCCTTTCCAACTTCCGCATCTTCCCACATGAAACACTGGTCGCAATTCTTCATCCCGACTCTCAAGGAAAGTCCTTCCGACGCCGAAATCGCCTCGCACAAGCTCCTCGTCCGCGCCGGCCTCGTCCGCAAGCTCGGCGGCGGCCTCTACACGTTCATGCCGCTCGGCTTGCGCGCCCTGCACAAGATTTCGCAAATCTGCCGCGAGGAAATCGACGCCGCCGGCGGCATCGAGCTCTGGATGCCCCACGTCCACCCCGCCGAACTCTGGGAACAGGGCCCCCGCTGGGCCGCTGCCCGCGAAATCATGTTCCGGGCCGACAGCGCCGGCGACGGCAAGCGCGCGCCGCGCGACCCCGAATTTGTCCTCGGCCCCACTCACGAGGAGATCATCACCCCGCTCGTGAAGAGCGAGATCACCAGCTACCGCGACCTGCCGAAAAATTTTTACCAGATCGCCACCAAATTCCGTAACGAGATCCGCCCCCGCTACGGACTCATGCGCGCCCGCGAGTTTGTCATGATGGACGCCTACTCGTTCGACGCCGACGACGAAGGTTCGGTGAAAAACTACTTCCTCATGAAGGAAGCCTACGAAAAATTCTTCGCCCGCCTCGGCGTCCAAGCCATCGCCATTGAGGCCGACACCGGCGTCATGGGCGGCAGCTACTCGCACGAATTCATGGTGCCCGCCGAAGTCGGCGACGACGACGTCATCTACTCCGACGCCGGCTACGCCGCCAACCGCGAAAAAGCCACCAGCGCGCTCGTCCCCGCCGACCTCGCCGACGCCGCGCCCGAGGCGCCCGCGCCCGTCGAGTTCGCCACACCCGGCGTCGCCACCATCGCTCACCTCGAAGCCGCGCCGTACGCCGTGCCCGCCGACAGGCAGTTCAAGACCCTCGTTTTCATCGGCGCCGTCGCCAACCCCGACGACGACACCACCACCACTGAAAAACCGTTCATCGTCATCCTGCGCGGCTGCGACGACCTTGAGGAGGCCAAGCTCGGCGCCCTCGGCTTCCAGCGCACCCGTCCCGCCGCCGCCGAGGAAATCGAACCCGTGCTCGGCGCGAAGCCCGGCAGCCTCGGCGCCGTCAAGGGCACGATCCGGAATCCCGCCGCGCTCGCCGGCATTTTTGCAGACCACGCCATCCGCCTCACCGGCAACGGCGTCACCGGCGCCAACAAGGACGGCTTCCACCTCCGCCACGTCAACGTCACCCGCGATCTCGCCATCACGAAATTCGGCGACTTCCGCACCGTGCGTCCCGGCGAACCCTGCCCGAAATCCGGGCAACCCTTAAAAATCCGCCGCGGCATCGAAGTCGGCCACATCTTCAAGCTCGGCACCAAATATTCGGAAAAGTTCAATGCCCTCTACACCGACGACCGGAAGCAGCAGCACCCGATGGTCATGGGCTGTTACGGCATCGGCATCAGCCGCACCCTCCAGGCCATCATCGAACAAAACCACGACGCCGACGGCATCATCTGGCCCTGGACCTGCGCGCCCTTCCAGGTCCTCGTCACCGTGCTCGACCCGCAGGACGCCGCCGTTTCGGGACTCGCCACCCGGCTCGCCGCCGCCGCCGAAAGCGCCGGAGCCGACGTGCTGCTTGACGACCGCGCCGAAAGACCAGGCGTAAAATTCAAGGACGCCGACTTGATCGGCATCCCGCTGCGCGTCACCATTGGAGGCAAAGGCATCAAGGACGGCATCATCGAACAAAAATGGCGCACGAAAAAAGAAGCATCCAGGATCCCGGTCGCCGAAGCGGAGGCGCGCCTCGCAGAGACCGTCCGGCGGCAGGCGGCGGCAACACCGTAACCGGCATGGCGGCGGACGACACGCAGCACCCGTTCCCCTCATCACCTCCGCAGGAATCTCCGGGGCCGGAAACCCGGGTCCATCTCACACCCGACGGCCACTGGCGCGTCGTCGTCATCAACGACCCCGTCAACCTCATGTCCTACCTCGTGCTCGTGCTCCGCAAGGTGCTCGGCATCGACGAGGACACCGCCCGCAAGCACATGATGGCTGTCCACGAGGACGGCCGCGCCGCCGTGTGGAGCGGGCTGCGCGAGACGGCCGAGCTCTACGCCTTCTCGCTCCAGCAGTGGCACCTCAACGCCATCATCGAACCGGACGCCACCGACACCTCGACACCCTGACGCCATGAAACGCATCGAGGTCAAGCTCAGCCTGCCCGTGGTCGCGCCGCTGCTCGACGTCATCAAGGCCGCGTCCGACACGCTCCAGAACGAACTCGCCTCCGGCCTCACGCTGGCGGACGTGGACCCGCTTTTCCGCGACGACTGGCGCGAGGAGCTGCAGGCCGCGCAGAACGAGGAACTGCGCACCCTCCTGTCGCTGTTCGACAGCGAATTTTTCACGAACGGCGTCGTCGCCTTTGACAACAACAACGCCGAAATCATCTCGAAAGCCTGCTCGGCGGTGCGGCTCCGCCTCCGCGAGAAATTCCTCAAAAACCTCGCCGACGACGATCTCGAAGGCGGCGGTGTCGATCCCGAGACGCTGGACGAATCCACGCACAAGGCCTTCATGTGCTACCTGTTCCTGGCCACCGTGCAGGAGCTGATCATCCAGCACCTCGACGGCGCGATCCTCGGGACGGACGCATGAGAAGCGACGACGCTCCGCGTCGCAAAAATTACCCCTGTCATGCAGCGGCAGGAATGCCGCCGCTCCCTATACCGGTTAACCCATGTCCGGCACCCTTGATCCTCATCCCCCCCCCCGCCCGCATCCCCTGCGCCCACTGCGACTTGCCGGTGCGCGTGCGCCGCGTCGAGCCCGGCCGCCGTTATTACTGCTGCACCGGCTGCTCCTTTCCTCGGCGGCCCCCCCCCGGCGCGACCGCCGGACAGTTTCCCGTGACCCCGGCGCTGCTGGTGGCCGTGGGCGCCGGATTTCCGACAAAATCGACGGAAGACGGTTGACGCCCCTGCCGTCCGGCCTACCGTTTCGACCCGACACCCTGCAGTGTACGAGGTGCTTTCATTAACAGCTCTTTGCCTTTGAAATAATCCGGGAGCCGCAAACGACGGCGGGATGCCAGGCCGTAAACCGGAAGGCAAAAAACCGTCTGGTGGCACCCACCTTTCTACAAAAAGGTCACGAGCCTTTGAGCGCACGGCACAGGTGGGGTGTCATTCTTTTTTTTCTGGGGGGGGGGGGGGGGGGGAAAGCGGGAGGGAGGAAGGCAGGTGATGCCGCGACGTCACCTGCTCCAGCGCTGCCGCCGCGCCGCCCACGCCAGCATCGCCGCCAGCCCGGCCACCCACGCACACGCTCCCGGCTCCGGCACCGCTGCCGACAACCCTCCCAGACTCATCAAAAATCCCTGCTCCCTGTATTCATGGTAAGTATTGATAATCTCATCATCATCTCCCCCCCATTCGAATATCAAGTAATGATACTTCCCCACACCGACAATCTGATTGAGATCGTTGATGCCGGTAATGTGTGTGATGCTCCCGAGACCCTCATCCTGCATGCCGTCAACCAGAAGCGCGGCCTTCGCCGCCAGCTTGTTGATGTTTATCATCTCGTAGCCTTCCTCCCCCGGTATCCACAATACTCCCTGATCGCCGACTCCATTAATATATATCGAACCGGCAATGATGCCTGCCTCGTTGATGCCATACGTATTACTGGACGTGAGCGTTTCGCCTTCGGAGAGGCACCCGGCGGCAACGGTATGTAGGTCGGTCACGGTTATGCTCTCCCTGCTCGTATCCCATACAACGGCATGATTGCTGGCGGTGCCTGCAATGAGGCCGGCATCATTGATAGCGGTCACATTGTGGCTTGTACTCTCGGTTGTACCTTCAAGAAGAAGGGGAGGCAGCAAAACAGGCGTTCTGTCGGCATCGGCATCCCACATCACGGCTCTGCTGGCAGATTCGCTTTGCCAAAGTGTCCCTGCAATAAGGCCATTGTTATTGATACGCACGGCGTAACTATTGATAACGGAATAGCCGTCGGGATGCGGCAGATCGGTGGCTGCGCCATTCTCCTCCCATATCACGGCAAAGTGATTACTGTAGTATCTGGATCCCACGGCAATACCGGAGTCATTAACGGCTCTCACCTTTCTGCCGTCTTCGGGGCTGAACACGCTTCCGTCAGCCCTGACTACTATCGTGCTATTAGACAATGAAGCCAATGAAGCCGTAACGATACCATTGCTGTTGACTAAAATATCGATATTGTTGCTGAATTCGGCGAAATTGAAAAAATAATGGTTAATGATTGTGCCTTTTATCGTATTCCAGTATCCAACGTGAACCACTCCATCCACCCAACTCATGGCAACGTAGCCATTGTTAGTAATGTTACCCGTGAAAGCATAACCGTCGTTGAACTTGAAGTTGCCATACGGGTCAGGGGCGAGGGTGAAGGTGTTTATGTTTATATCGGTACTGGCCCCGGCGCGGGAAACCGTGCCGGTCATCATGAAAGCCATCATAATGGCCATCATGACGAATGATACAGGGGAACGGGAGGAGGTGCTTTTACGGCAGTTCATATCATGCATGACGCGTTTCCGGTTGATAGTGCGGGCGCGGGTTATTCCCCGGCGGCTTCGGGGCCGTGGTCGGCGCTGCCTTGCCAGACGGTGATGCTCACCACACTGACTTTCCCGACAGGCACATCGTTCCTGTCGCGCAACTCCACCGTGTAGGTCCAGGCGGCGGGTTTTTCGGGCAACGGGTGGTGGTCGGTAAACTTCGCCCCGACTATGCTGCCGGCTACTTGCGTGCCCGCGCCGTCGCCGCGGTCCACAAGGACGCGCCAGAATCGGGCGGGCCGGGGCAGGTTGCCTTGCAGGATGACTTCGCCGCCCGTGAAATAGGCGCGCACGGCGGGACTGAGGTTGAGCAGGTCGGGCGTCGCGGGTTCGGGCGGGAGGATGAAGAGCTGGCGCCTCAGCTCGGCGGTGCATTTGGGGTTTTGCAGGAGCGTGTCGATGTTGGCGAAGAGGCGGCGATAGAGGCCGGCGGCGATGGTGATGGTTTTGTCGATACCGAGGGTGGCGGGGTCGCGGGGTTGCGTGACGACGGGTTCGCCGCCCATGTCCCACTCGGCGCGGTCGATGGCTTGCGTGTACTCGCGGGCGAGTTCGGTGGTCTGGTCGCGCCAGGTGTAAAAATTCTCCAGGTGACGGAGGTCGGCGAGCGCTCCGGCCACAAAGGCCTCGGGCACGTCGAACACTCCGGCCAGTTGTCCGAGCGCGGTCAGGTGGTTGTTGGCCCAGACCAGCTGGCTCTTGAAATCGGTCGGGAAATAACGGCGATGGGTGCGTATGCTCATGGTGATGACGGGTTGTTGGTGTCGTCGGTTGTTGGTGTTGGTGGTGGTGTTGTTGGTGGTGATGACGATAAACAGATGATGTCACGCAGTCGGAAGTAGCCACTGGCCTCGACTTTTCCTGGCGGAAAAGTGCCTGTGGGAGGGATCGGCAGTAAAGCGTCGCCGGTTTGAGCGGTGAGGGGGCAAGGGGCGGCGAGGCGGAGGGGCAAGGGGCGGGACGCTGGCGCGTGTCTCCGCGACTGGTGTCGGAGGTCTCCGGTGCCGGAGACGCGTGTTTTGGCAACGGGGCCGTCGCATCTCGCGGACCGGAGATGCGTAGCTCCACGTCGGATACGGGTATCTCTGCTCCGGATACACGTGTCTCCGGTCCGGAGACGTTTGTCTCCGGGCGGGAGAAGGGCGTGTCTCCGGCCCGGAGACAACCGCGCCGGAGCCGGAGACGTGTCCCCTGGTGGCAGAAACTCGTGTCCCGGGGGCGGGGACGGCAGGTGCCGACGCGTTTTTTACGGTCTTCGGGCTGCGCGGGGTTGCCCCGGTGTCAGCCTCTGATGTCAGGCCATCAAAGACGTTAATACGGGGGGGGGGTAAACTGCGTTATTGCAGGGACTTGCGCAAGTTTTTTGTTCGCTCCCGCGCTTGTATCCGTGCCTGCAACCACGTTTGCAAACACCGCATTTTCAATGGCGGTGGCGGCAGTCGTGGCGGCGGTCGTGAGGGGCGTGTTGCTCATGTGGTCTTCTGTGATCGTCTGTGATGCGGGAGATGGCGAGAAGCGCGGGAGGCGGCGGATGAAGGTCGCGAAGCTGGTGAGGTGTTTTTTAATAGCAACCGTATTTTTACCTGGTTGCTGTTTTTTTTCCTCCCCGAGCCGCTGGAGTCGCGCAACCGCGACCCTGTGCTGCGCGGGGTCACTCCGCCGTCAGCAGCCCGGCGGCCAGCGCCCGGCTGATCGCCTCGTAGTTCCGCGGGTCGAGGTGCGCGTCGGTGGCACGTCCCTTGTCGTGGTATTTCCGTGATACCATTTCGGAGTAAGGGACGAGTTGCGAGAGATCGATGAGCGAGGCGTCCGGGTGTTTTTCGGCAAGGGCGCGGGCGGCTTCGCGGTAGGACGCGAGTTTGGCGTCCTCGGGGTCGCCCAGCGTGTGGCTCACCAGGAAGGCAAAATGCAGCGAGCCGGCAGCGCCGCCGTTGCGCGTCCAGATGGTTTCGAGTTCGGTCATGAGGGCGCGCAGGCGGGTCACCATGTCGCGCAGGGATTTGCCGCCGACGGCGTAACCCGGAAATTGCAAAAGAAAGCGAGAAAGTCCGGGGAAGGCTGATGTAATTATTTGTTATGAACGCAAATAAGCAACAGACAAAGAACCCGGACCTTCAAGCAGAGTGCTATCAGAGTAATTTTGAGTTTCAAGCCAGCGGAAGAAGGAAAGTGGAGGTAAGTTTTGACGGAGGGAGCCTGAGCAGCGACGCAGGGGCGGTGTTGCTGAGGGAGGAGGCGTTAGGGATGAGACTGCCGGAGAGGTTGGCGGAGTGTTTTGAGGATCAGCGCAATCCGGTGTTTGTGGAGCATGAGGTAGGGGAGTTGACGATGCAGAGGGTGATGGGGCAGGCGCTTGGGTATGAGGATTTGAATGACCATCAGAAGTTGAGGAAGGATGCGGTGATGTCGCTTGCGTGCGGGAAGAAGGAGGGAGAGGCGTGCGGATCAGCGGCGACGTTGAACCGGGTGGAGTTGTCGTCGCACCGGAGCGGGAAGTATCACAAGGTGCATGTGCAGCCGGAGAAGATGGAGGGGCTGTTGCTGAAGGAGGGGGTGGAGAGTCTGCGCCGCAACAGGCGTGAGCTGGTGACAGATTTTGACGCGACGGACGCCTTGTTGCACGGGAAGCAGGAGGGGAGGTTTTTCCACGGTTATTACGGGGACTATTGTTACCTGCCGTTGTATGCGTTTACAGGAGACAAGCTGTTGTGGGCGCAGTTGCGCACGTCGGACCGGGATGCCCCGGACGGGACGGTGGAGGCGCTGGAGAAGATCGTGCCGGCGCTGCGGAGGCGTTGTCCGGATGCGCGGATTGTGGTCAGGGCGGACAGCGGTTTTTGCCGGGAAGAGATTCTTGAGTGGTGCGAGCGCCACGGGGTGCATTATGTGATCGGGCTGGCGCGCAACGAGTGTCTGGTCAGGGAGTTGAGTCCGCAGATGGTGGATGCGCGCATCCGCGCCACGCATTGCGGAAGCGCGCGTGTGTTCGGGGAGTTTTTGTATCGCACGCGCAGCAGCTGGAGCCGTCTGCGGCGGGTGATTGGCAAGGCCGAACGTCTGCCCGACAAGGACAACCCGAGGTTCGTGGTGACCTCTCTGGCGGGCGACCCGCAACGGTTGTACGAGCAGGTGTATTGCGCACGTGGAGACATGGAAAACCGGATCAAGGAGCAGCAGCTTGAGATGTTTGCCGACCGGCTC
>JAISAX010000087.1 GCA_031266495.1 Opitutaceae bacterium | reverse complement strand
GCACTCACACACGCTTTTTCTCCATGAAAACCAACCACGCCTTCACACTGGTCGAACTTCTGACGGTCATTGCTATCATTGGCATCCTTGCCGCCATCATCATTCCGACTGCCGGCAAGGTCCGCGAGACGGCAAAAAAAGCCGCCTGCGCCAGCAACGTCCGGCAGACCGGCATGGCGCTGCTCCTGTTCGCCGACGAAAACAAAGGCTTCGGCCCGCGCGGCAACGCCATCTCGAAAATCTCCGTTGGCGGCGCTTACTACAATTTTGGCGAACTGCTGCCTTACCTCGGCTTCGCGCGGCCCGCGAACGGCAACGACCTGAAAATCATCCCTCCGGTTTTGCGCTGCCCCGGAGCCAACCCGCAAAAAATCGCATCGCTGATGCAATGGTCGGCGGCAGGCGATTGCACGTATTACATGAACAACGACACGGGCGCCGACGCTCAGGGCAACGAGCCGTGCGGGATCTCGATAAACAACAAAAATGTCGGAGAAAGCGCGCGGCTCGCGGATTTGCCGCCACGCCGCATCGCCATCATTGACTACAACGCCTGGTGGATCGCAGGCGGACAAAGCACGGGCGTGCCCCACGCGAATCACAACGGCACGGGTGCGAATGTCTTTCGGCTGAACGGCAGTGTCCAATGGCTGGCCAATGCGACAATGGTCTCCGCCGCAAACGGCACAGGCTGGCTTTTTCATAAACTCGACGACGCCAGATGAACCGGAGGAAAACAAAAACACTCCGGACGCGATTGCCGTTTCGCGTGCTCCTCGCTTGCGCCTGTGCCGTCTTCGCTTTCCCGGCGCACGCAACGGATGGGGAGGAAATTTTTATAAAAATCCCTTTCGTATCTGGCATAAAAATACAACCGGGAGAACGTCCCTCCGGGCTCGAATGGAAAACACGCGCCGCGCGCCTGACGTTACGCGACTTCTGGAGGCAAGAAAAGAAAAGCGGGCAGCCACTCGAACCCACCGAAGTTCTCCTGCTCGCGACGCAAGAGGCGTTGTTCGTGACCTTTCTCGCGGAGGACAGCCACGTCCGCGCCGACCCGGCGCGCCAGCCCGACGGCGATACGTGGCGTGACGACTGCGTCGAGGTTTTCCTCGCGCCACCCGAAGAGAATCCTGTCGAGGCGATTGGCTTCGAAATCAATCCGGACGGCGTCATCACCGACCTGCGCCCGCGGAACGTCAACGACCTGAATATCGACTGGAACGCACCCGACGGTGTTCGCGTCTCCACGGCGCGGGTGGCGTCGCTGCGCGAATGGAGCACGGTTGCGACGAACGCGGGCTGGATCATGCAAATGGAGATTCCCTGGCGAGTGATTCGTATTTCATTCCGTGATGCACAGAAACCGGATGGCGCGACGAACCGCCCTCCCGGAAAACTCCGCGCCAATTTTGCTCGCTGGAATCATCCCGCCGAGGGCTGGGGGATTTTTTCGATCTGGACGGATTCCGGCCTCAAAATCCCGAAACCTCACGCGCCTGCCCGCTTTGGCTGGCTCGTTTTCGAGCACCGTTCACCGGAAAACTGATCTCGTATCCAGATAACAAACACAACATCCCCGGCTTCGCTCGCTCGCCTCCGGTCTGTCTTCGCCCCGCAGATCGTCGGCATCCCTCCGACCAACGCCATTCGCGAGCTCATGCTCCTGCCCGATGGCGAAATCCGGCACTACGGCTTCCGTGGCAGCTTTGCCCGCGGTACCGTCCGCAATATCTACCTCTCCAGCCCCGACCACGGCTTTTCCTGGATCGAGAAAGATTCTCCGCCCCTTTCTCCCGGAGCCACGGTCCGCAGCCCCTGGTCAGGAGACTGGCTGACCCTCTTTTGCCACGAAGGCGGCCCTGTCACCCTTGAGGAGTTCCACAGCATCCATGCCAACTGCCCGACACCCGGCCTCTACCTCCACCGTTCCACACAAGGCCCCGACGGCCCCTTCGCCACCACGCGCGTGGGCGACCTCCTCCCCCGGATGCTTACCCCGCGCCAGCCGCTTCCGCTTCGGTCCCGCCAACGCTGGCTCTTCCCCGTCCATGCGGCCACCTCTGCCGGTGATGACGGTCGTCAGCACGCCATCGTGTACCTCTCCGATGACGATGGTGCCACCTGGCGCTACGTCTCTCTCCCGGTGATTTCCGGCCCCGATCTGGTCTGGCTGCACGAAGGCCTTCGCTGGGAAAACTGCGGAGCCGAACCGACGATCTCCGAACTTTCGGACGGACGTCTTCACATGCTCATCCGCACCGCACACGATCGCTATTGGGAATCCTTTTCCGAGTTACCTGCACCTCCAGAGTGCCGCCTCCACTACCGACCCTCACGGCATCCTCATCCGGTCCGTCGAAAAAACAGCCCTACGCTAGCCTGCATTTTTCCCGCTCTTCCGGGTCTAACGTCAAAAGTCGCATGCTCAAGGTCGCCAGAGTGGCCTCTCGACAGAGATCGGGGGCCTGAGCATGTCGAAGGACTCTGCTACACGGAGCATTCCAATTGCCAGTTCGGCTAGCGGGACTGGTGTTCGGAGCGGAGGCGTTCAAGCAGGGTGTTGAGTGTGGCGAGAGGCTTGCCGACGAGGTTCTTGCGCGACGTCACCTTCCTGCCGAGGATTTCCTGCATCACCTGAATACGCCCGATCAGTTCGCCGCGTTCAAGACCGCGTTCAAGGCCGCGTTCAATGCCTTCCTGTATGCCTTCGTGTTTAAGTCGTTCAGCGGTGCTCATGAATGTCTTTCTGTGTTCGGTTGGGACGTGTGCGGCAACAATCTTCCCGACTTCCTGATTTTTCAACTCGGAACAGCGTAGCATGTAGGTCCAGAGCTGCCTGGCGACGGCTTTGGCCGCTGCCTGGTCGGGATCGGCGAAAAGTTCGTCGATCAACCGCGAGATTTTGCGGATGTTCATCATGCCGAGCCGCTCGCCCTGGAGTGCGCCGAGGATGGCGCGGGCGAGGTGGCCGTCGGCCAGCTTTTCGAGCGGGAGTCCGGCGAGTTCCACCACGATAAATCCGCAATCGGGCATAAACGTCCGCGCCCATTTTTCCATGCGGGGTGGCACGTTGATCAGGTCGGCCAGACGCCAGATCTTTCCCCATTTGCCGGGGCCGGGATGCAGCACCATTGGCACGACCAGAGGGAGTTTTCCCGCGTCGCAGCCTTGCTGCTGTGAGGTTTTCGTCTGCGCCTTGCCTTTCGCCTCCGCGCAATCCCGCGTGTCCTGCTGCCAGACCAGACCCGTCTCCTCAAAAACGCGCTGCGCCATGAACCGGTCGATTTTCGTCTGATGCTCGATCAAAATGTAAAAATGAACCTCTCCTCCGGCGACGTTTAGCCGGTAAACAATATCCTCCCGACGCTCGGCGAGGGCTTCGTTGATGCCGGAAACCGGATTCACCCTGAGCGTCTTCCAGTTGATTTGTTCAACCATCTCGCCTGGCAGCCATTTTCGCAGAAATTGTCGCGCCACCACCGGCAGGGAAAACGCGTGACGGAAAATCCTGTCATGCTGGTTGCCGGTGCCCGCTGTTTTCGGCGCAGGGGGCTGTGCGAGGTTCAAGTCGGGCGCGGGTTCGCAGGGGAATGTCATTGGCCGGAATGCCAGAGGTTTTCTCTCAAACTGGCAAAGCTTTGTTTCTGATGTGCGATGAGCCGGGAGCGAGCCGCGCCAGTCGGGTGCTGCGTGGTCTTGAATACAGGTGAAAACGGATACGCAGATACGTGCAAGGGAACGGAATTGTTATCTGCCGTAAGGAAATTTTTTGAAAAGATGTCGGGAAACGCAGGATCTCCGGGGGGGGGGGGGGGAGACATTGCACGGTACGGAATGGCGGCCGTTTTCGATGAATTCATCTGTAATGGATTGTTCGCTACTGAACAGGCGGCCAGCGTCTCCGGCGGGCAAAAGAACATCCTGCCCCCCCCCTCTCTCCCCCGCCCTCCTGCTACAGCCGCACGCTGCTGTTTTGGTTGCAGGCAAGAGGGGGTATAGGGTCCGCGCACAAATAATAGTCCGCGTTACTGCGCGGAACGGTTCACGGCGGCCTTGACGTCGGGCCAGGCACCGGCGGACGGAATTTTCACACCGGCTCGTGGACGGGGAATTGGCGGAAAAGGTTGGCCCCAGGCGAGCGCGCCGGCATCCGGCGCGGGGCCTGTGAAGTAGTCCGGTTCACAGCCGGGCAAGGGTTTTGAAAAGAGGGCGGAGAGGTCGGCGCCGCGGGCGCGCGCGGGGCTGTCGGCGCGGAGCGAAACGTCGCCGGCGGTGATGTCGGTGAAACCGGGGTCTCCGGTAGTGAAAACTCCGTGACAGTCGATGCCGAGCGAGCGAGCCTGGCTTTCGCCACCGGCCCAGGCGGGATTGTCGCCGCGGCGGACGTAGGCATTGTGGTCGCCTTTCCAGTTGGGCGGGATGGAGGGGTTGGCCCTCGGCACGCCGCGCCACCAGACTTCGCACCAGAAGAGGTTGTTGAAATAATGGTAGTTGGGGACGCCGATGCCGTAAACGGCGTTGGAGACGACGGCAGCGGGAGAGGTGCCGGTGTTGTGGTAGATATAGGCCACGGCGGGCAGGATCTCCGGCGAACCCTTGCCGGTGACGGCGGTTTTCCATTCGCCGGTCACGGGGTCGCGGCGGTGGACGTTGTCCTTGCGGCCGAAATTGCGGAGGTCCTCCTTGTTGTTGAGGAGGATGTTCCGGTAAACGTAGAAGGGTCCGTAGTCCGGCGCCTTCAGGCGGATGGCGCAGAGGGCGCCGTCGATGAGGTTGTCGTGCCAGTGGCAGTCTTCCTGCGCGCCGTTGGTCTCGAAACCGTCGTCGACGAGCGTGAAAAGGCGATTGTGGTGGATGCGCAGGCCGCCGTCGGTGCCACGGTCACCGGGGGCGACGCTGATGCCGTCCCAGTGATGGTGGATGACGTTATCGTGGATGCGATGGCCGCCGAGGGAGCCGTTGATCTTGATGCCGTGCTTGTCGCTCCAGCCGCCGCGTTTGTTGGCGGTCCAGAGATCCCATGACGCGTGGCCCCTGGGGCGGTTTTCACCATAAGGGTTCCAGAAAATCTCGTTGAAACGGAGGGTGGCGCGGTCGGCGCGCGCTCCGAGGATGACGCCTTCCTCGGCGGGGCCGATCACGCAATCCTCGACAACGGAACCGAGGGAGTTGCGGATGAGGACGCCGGTGGCGGCGTTGCGCAGGGTGAGGCCGCGCACGACGCAGCGGTCGGTGCCGTCGATGAGGACGACCGGCCGGTCGGGCGGCGGGCCGAGGGTGACGGCAAGCCGGCGGGGATCGAGGTCGAGGGCGGCGGAGGTGTCTTCGCCGGAAAGCGGAGCGTCGGGTGAAACGGCGGGCGAATGGAGGCGGAGGAGGATCTGTTTTTCCCTGAACCGATAAAGGGCAAGCGCGCGGATGCCGGACCAGCCGGAGCCGGCGATGCCGTCGCGAAAGAGCGTCGGGTATTCCCAGTCGGCGCCGTGGCGGGCGCGGCCGGGGCGCACCCAGTCGTCGCGCAGCATGGTGACGGAGCGGCCTTCGACCGTGACGAGCCGCACCGGTCCGGCGACGGTGGCGCGATAAACGCCCGGAGCGATGTCGGGGGCGGGTTCCCAGTCGATCCGGGCGGGGTAACTGCCGTCGAGGATGGCGCCGGGTTCGCCTTCGAGGGTGACGGGGGCGTGCTGACGCCCGCTGTTTCTGAACGTGACGCGTTCGCGGTAAACGTCGGCGCGGAGGCGGACGGTGTCGCCGCCACCTGCGCGGTCAAGCGCGGCCTGCACGCTGGCGAGGGGCGCGTCGGCGGTGCCGGCCGCGTCGGGCCGGCCGAGCGGGGGCGGGGCGACGTGGATCGTGGCGGCGCGGACGGTGGCGAGGAGAAGGGCAAATGCGAGCAGTGCAGTGGGTCGGGCGGCGTAGTGCATGGTCAATGACGGGGAAGGTGCGCGGGCGGTCCCGGCGTCGCCGGTTCGTTATCCCGCATGGCGGCGACGGGCGAGGGAGGCAAGGACGAGGATGGCGAGGCCGCCGAGAAGGGCCGCGGTTGCAGGTTCGGGAATGTTGCCGGACGAAAGGGTGAAGCCGTTGGCGAGTTCGGCAAAGGTGAGG
Source organism: Opitutaceae bacterium (assembly GCA_031266495.1). The sequence goes on along the minus strand of JAISAX010000087.1, from coordinate 11,308 downwards.
GTGCCTGCGAGGTTTCCGGCGCCAAAATTGATGTAGGAGAGCGTGGCGCCGGCGAAGTCGTTGGTGGTGCCGACGACGGAAAGGAGGCCGTCGTAGGCATGGTCGAGGATGCCGGTGCCGCGAAAATCGATGACGAAGGTGGCGGCGCCGCCGGCGGAACCGGCGAGGTCGTGAAGGAGGTTGCCGGTGAGGTTGAGGCGGGCGACGGCAGAGGTGAGGTCAAAACCGAGGATCGCCCCGGTGGCGAGGGTGGCGTCGTGGAGAGCGAGAGCCGCATCGGTGGCGGTGACGAAGGTGGCGTCTTTGACCACGGAGAGATCGCCGGTGGCGGCGAGTGTACCGGCGCCGCGGATGACGAGCGCGCCTTCCTCTACGAAGATGCCGCCGGTCGAGGTGCTCTGGCCGGTGAGAATCTGGGTGCCGGCGCCGGTCTTGCGGACCGCCAGCGTGCCGCCGGTGCCGTCGACGAGCGCGGTGGCGGCGGTGAAGTTGTCGGAGGTATTTTCCGTATGAATACGAAGCGTGGCGCTGTTGCTGCTCGCGGAGGCGTTGCGCGAGCCGTAGAGGGTGGCGTTGGCGCTGGCATCGGTGATGCCCGCGACGGTGGCGGTGCGGGCATAGCCGGAAGCATCGGATTTGTTGGTGATCAGGTAAACGGATTTGGCGTTGTTGCCGGGGTTGAAGGTCAGTTTGCCCAGCGAGTAGTCATTGGAGACATTCAGGTAAACTTGGATACCGTTGCTGCCGCCGCCTCCGCCGAGGACGGTTTCGCCGATGGAGAGGGTGTTGAGGGCGCGGGAACCGTCACTGCGACCGAAGGAGGCGCTTCCTCCGTTGGTGGCGAGATCAAGTGTGCCGATGGATACGTTGAGCAGGCGGGAGGAACTGGCGCTGTTTTCAAAGGCGATTTTGGTGCTGTCATTGGCTTTGCTTACGGTGCCGGTGATGACGAGGGTACGGTGTCCCGTGGTTCCGTTTCCCGGAGAAGTAAAGGTAAGCGTATATCCGCCGGTCGAGCCGGCATGGAAATCCTTGATGGTGGTGGTGCCGGTGGCGTCGATGGTAAGGCTGGTGCTTGCGCTGATTGTCATGACGGCGGTGTTGTCGGCGCCGGGCACGGTGTTTGCCGACAGTCCTTCGCGCGGAGTCCAGAGCGAGGCATCGCTCCAGTTGCCTCCGGTTGTGCGGGTGTAGTCCCGGGTTTGCGCGTGTAGCTCGGGGGCTTGCATGACGAGTGCGGCGAGGATGGCTGTGAGCAGGTGGACAGGTGTGTTCATGATGTTAGTGAAGGAGGATGTCATGTTCGTATGCGAAGGGGGGGGGGGGAGGGGTCAGGGTTTCGACGTGGCGACATGGCCGTCGAAGTAGGCGCCGTTGCGGAGTGTGCGATGAACCGGTTCGGGCGGGCAGTTCCAGGAGACATCGGTGGTTTTTTTCTTGTCGCTGTCGCGCAGCATCAGGGTGCGCGAGCAATCGGGGATCTGCTCGATACGGAGCGCGGTGGTCTTCTTTTGAGAGTTGCCGAAGGGGCGGGAGTCGGAATTGCCCTCGATCAGGTTGGAGATGTTGACGGCGTAAACGACCGAGTTGGTTTGAGCGGCGAGGTCGGAATATTTGCTGACAAACGAGGGACAGACAAAGGCAGGCATGAGCACGGAGGTACCGTCTTCGGGGAGCCTGGTGCCGAGATAGTCGGCGATGTGCGCGCCGAGCATGTTCCAGTTGTTGCGACTGATCCAGGCCGTCTGGCCGCCAGCGAGACCGAGGTGGTCGTACTGGTCCTTGATGCCACCGGGAAGGATGCCGCGGTGATCGTCGGCAAAGAGCAGGACGGCGCTGGCGATCTGGCGGAGATTGGAGACGCACTGCGCCCGGCGGGCGCTTTCGCGAACCTTGCCGACAACGGGGAGGATGATGGCGGCGAGGATGCCGATGATGGCGATGACGGTGAGGAGTTCGATCAGCGTGAACGCGGCGGGGCGACGGGAGGATGTGTTCATGGCGATGCGGGGACAGGGAAGGCGGCGAGTTTGTGGAGGTGCAGGATCGGGAAGCGATTTGTAACGGTATGTAGCGTTAATCACGTTACGATCACTGTCAAACAAAATATCGCCAGCGTCTTTTTGCCGGGTACGCCCGTGCGTTCCCGCGATTTGTTTCGCCGGATGCCGGCTGCGATTTGTTCCGGGGCAGTCCCGGCCAGGGCGGCAACGGGCTATCGCGGCCTTACGGAAGAAGCGCGGGCAACGAACTCGCCGGGTACGATGACGTGCAGGGGCTTGTCATGGATGTCGTGCGGGCGGAAGAGCAGCAGGTCGGCGGCGACCTTGCCCATCATGGCCCAGTCGGGCGAGTAGCTGCTGAGGCCGAATTCGCGGCCTTCGGTCGTGCCATCGAAACCGACGAGGCTGCAATCGCCGGGCAGGTCGAGTCCGCGTTCGAGAAGCTGGCGGCGCACGGCGACGGCCACGCCGTCGGTCGCGCAGGCGATGGCGGTGAATTTTCTCACATCGCCGAGGTGGGCGGAGAAATCATAGCCGGGGTTGAAACGGAGGACGGGCTTCAGGCCGTGCGCCTGCATGGCGAGGATGTAGCCGTCACCGCGTTCCCGATACAGTTCAGTGAGGTCGCCCTCGTCGAGGCCGAGATAAAGAATGCGGCGGTGGCCGAGGGAAATGAGATGGTCGGTGGCCTCGCGCATGCCGTGGAGGTTTTGCGCGACGATGCGGGGCAGGGGATTGTCGCGGATGTAGCTACTGACGGCGAGGGTGGGCACGTCCCGGAAACGGGCGGCGGTGTCGGGCGTGTAGCGGCCGAAGAGAAAAATGCCGCTGACGTTTTTCTTGCGAAGCAGCATCGGCGTCTCGTCGGGCCGGGGGAGAAATTCGACGAGGGTTTCGGCGCCGTTGTGCTGGCATTCCTGCTGGATGGCGAGGTAGATGCGGCGCGGGGTTTCGGTCTCGAAGAAGGTGGACATGTCGGAACCGTAGGCGACGAGTCCCATGCGGCGGGCCCGCGGCTGCACCTCGGCCTGCGGGCGGGCGGGAACGATTTCCCGGGAATAACCGAGCTTTGTCGCCTCGTCGATGATGCGCTCGCGCGTGGCTTCCGAGAGGTCGGGGTGGCCGCGGAGGGCGCGGGAGACGGTCATGACGGAGAGGCCGAGGCGGCGGGCGATTTCTCGTTGGCTGATCATGGAAACGAAAGGGCGGAGATGCGGGAGCAGGGACGGCGCGACCGGAATGGGATGTTTGTAACGTTACAGGAGCATCGTTAACGGCAGGCTGTCGAGCGGGAAATGCGCCGGATGCGGTTGGCTGCGGCGGGGTGCGCGAACGCTCCTCGCCTCGCCTCCGGCAGATCCGGGGATGCGCGAAACCGCGGCCGGGACCATACGCGGGGGGGGGCTACAGATGCACGCTGCTGTTGCGGGCGGCGCGCTGTTTTTTCGGATGGTCGGCGATGGCGTGCAGGCCGCGGCTTTCCTGGCGTTGCAGGGCGCAACGCACAATCAGGTCGGCTACCTGGATCATGTTGCGCAGCTCCAGCAGCGGCGTATCCACGGAAAAATTCCAGTAGTAGTCGTGGACCTCGCGGGCGAGGTTGGCGATGCGCGTGCGGGCGCGTTCGAGGCGGCGGGTCGTGCGCATGATGCTCACGAAATCCCACATCGTGCGGCGCAGTTCGTCGCGGTTGTGGGTGATGACCACGCGTTCGTCCACGTCGCCGCCGCCGAGGTCCTGCCAGTCGGGGATGGGGGGGGGGGGGGGGGGGTGCTGGTTGGTGCGGGGGTAGCGATGCACCGAGGCCGCGCCGCGGTGCGCCATGACGACGGCTTCGAGCAGGGAGTTGCTGGCGAGGCGGTTGGCGCCGTGCAGGCCGGTGCAGGCGACTTCGCCGCAGGCGTAGAGGCCGGCGAGCGTGGTCTCGGCGGCGACGGTCGTGGCGACGCCGCCGCAGGTGTAGTGCGCGGCGGGGACGACGGGAATCATGTCGCGCCCCATGTCGATGCCGAGTTCCTCGCAGGCGGCGTGGATTTGCGGGAAGCGGGAGCGGAGCCAGCCGGATTTCTTGTGCGTGATGTCGAGCCATACGTGGGGCGCGCCGCTTTTTTTCATTTCGGTGTCGATGGCGCGGGCAACGATGTCGCGCGGGGCCAGATCGGCGAGTTTGTGGTAGCGGGCCATGAAGGCTTCGCCGGCGGCGTTGCGCAGGATGGCGCCTTCGCCGCGGACGGCTTCGCTGACGAGAAAGCGTTTGCCGGTGTGCGAGTAGAGGGCGGTGGGGTGAAACTGGATGAACTCCATGTTGCGCACTTCGACGCCGGCGCGGTACGCCATGGCGATGCCGTCGCCGGTGGCGATGTCGGGGTTGGTGGTGTAGAGGTAAACCTGGCCGGCGCCGCCGGTGCTGAGGACGACGGCGGGGGCGCGGAAGGTGACGACGCGTTGGTCGTGCACATCGAGCGCGTACACGCCGAGCGCCTGGTCGGGCGTGCGGGCGCGGGCGCGGGGCGGGGTGAGCTTGTGGCGCGTGATGACGTCGATGGCGAAAAAGTGTTCGAAGAGCGCGATGCGCGGTTCGCCGAGGATGGCCTTGAGGAGCGCGTCCTCGATGGCCTTGCCGGTCATGTCCTTGACGTGGAGGATGCGGCGTTCGCTGTGGCCGCCTTCGCGGCCGAGGTCGTAGGGGCCGGGAGTGCCGCGCAGGGGGCTGCGTTCGCGGGAAAATTCGAGGCCGAGATCGACGAGTTCGCGGATGCGCGCGGGGGCGTCGCTGACGATCTGGCGGACGACGTGGCGGTCGCAGAGGCCGTCGCCGGCGGCGAGCGTGTCGGCCACGTGTTTGTTGAAGTCGTCGGTCCGCGAGGTGACGGCGGCGATGCCTCCCTGGGCGTGGTTGGTGTTGGAGTCGGCCTTGTCTTTCTTGGTGAGGATGGCGACGGAGTGGCCGGCGCGGGCGCACTTGAGCGCGAAGCTGAGGCCGGCGATGCCGCTGCCGATCACGAGGACGTCGAAATCACGTTGCATGAAGGTGAGGTTATGACCGCAGGGGTTGCGGGTCTTTTGCGCAGGCGGAACGGAGGAGCAGGGGGAGAATCACAGCACGGTGTTGTCGATCAGCCGGACTTCATCCACCCAGGCGGCGATGGCGAGGAGGGCCTTGCCGGGGATGACTTCGCGCACGGGTTCCATCGTGCAACGGTCCACGAGCGAGGCGTAGATGATGCGCACGCGGCGGTGCTGGCTGAGCAGGTGCGTGACTTCGGCGACGAGGCGGTCGGTGCGGCGTTCGCCGGCCGCCACCATGTCGCGCGCTTTCGTGAGGGCGCGGTTGATCGCGAGCGCTTCCTGGCGCTGGCCGGGGGTGAGGTAACGGTTGCGGGAGCTCATCGCGAGGCCGTCGGGCTCGCGCACGGTGGGCGCGGTGACGACGTCCACCGTGAAGTTGAGGTCGTTGACCATCTTCTTGATGACGGCCACTTGCTGCGCGTCTTTCTGGCCGAAGACGGCGATGTCGGGCCGACAGATGTTGAAGAGCTTGGCGACGATGGTGGTGACGCCGCGGAAGTGGGTGGGGCGCGACACGCCTTCGAGCGGGCGGGCGATGAACTCCTCGGTGATGAAGGTGGAGTAGCCTTTGGGGTAAATCTCGTTGGCGGCGGGGGCGAAGACGATGTCGGCACCGGCCGCCTCGGCCTTGGCGACGTCGGCCTCGAATTCGCGCGGATATTTGTTGAAATCCTCGCTCGGGGCGAACTGGGCGGGGTTGATGAAAAGGGACACGATGACGGTATCGGCTCTCTCGGCAGCCAGGCGGACGAGGCCGAGATGCCCTTCGTGGAGGGCGCCCATGGTGGGGACGAGGCCGATGATCTGCCCCTTGGAGCGGAGATCCTCGGCGAGTGTCTGCATTTCGAATACCGATGTGATGGTCTGCATGGGCCGGGTCGTTGGCGCGGAAAACGCCGGACGCCCACTAAAGGGACCTGCGCTTGCGGTTCAAGTTTTCCCCACGGGTTTTACTCAACCGGCGGCGAGGCAGATGTGGATATGCCGTGCACCGCGAATGTGACGAATGGCCAGAATTTCGGATCATGGCCGGTGCGTTGGCACAAGGGCTGCTTGAGAGGGAAATGTTCTTTCCCTGTGAAAGCAGGGATTCAAGGGGTAACATGGACGTCCGGTCCGCAGGGGCCGGACGAGAAAACAAAAGGGCCCGCCGTTAGGGGTAATCGGCGGGCCCTTATTTTTTTTTTGGGGGGGGGAGGGGGGGGGGGAGGGGATTTATCGCGCTTGCATGCGAATCTCTTACGTTCTCATTACATCCGATATGAAAATGCTACAAGTTCGCATCCCCGATCGACTTCGTGACGACGCCGACTCTGTCCTTGCCGACATCGGTCTCGATCTGCCTACCGCCGTCCGCCTCTATCTCATAAAAATCCGGTTTTTATCCGCCAACTCGAAAAATATCTCGCGCTTCTCCTGAAGGACATCGAGGACAAAAAATTCGAGATCATCGAGGAAAACGAAAAAGGTTCCGGCGAATCCGGGGCCTCGTAAGGGTTGCGAGGCGAGCCTTTGTTTTTCCCGTATGTTTTGCTCCCGGCGGCACCGCCCCTTCCCTCCCCCCGCGCCAATCCGGCCGGCCACTGCGGGCTTGCCAGCGCGGGGCAAACCGGGCGCGGTTGCCCGCATGGCCAGTGCCGATCTCAAACTTTGCGGACTCCCGGCGGTAAAGGCGCGCTTCCGGCGCGATGCGGCTTCGTTTCGCCGCCTCTATTTCGACTACGCGACCGGCCGCAAGCTCGGCCTTGTCTGCAAGGCGCTCGCCGCGGCGAAAAAGGTTTACCGCTGCGTGGAGCCGGCAGAGTTGGCGAAGATCGCCGGCAGCATCCATCACGGCGGTGTCGTGGCCGTGGTCGCGGAGACGCCGCTCCGCGCGCCGCTCCCGCGCGATGTGCTGGCGTGGGCGAAGGCGCGCGCGCCGTTGTTGTTGCTCGACCGGATCGGCAACGCGCACAACGTCGGGGCGATCGCGCGCAGCGCGGCGTTTTTCGGCGTGGAGCATCTCGTGATCCCGTCGCGGGCCGAGGCGGCTTTGCCGGGCGTGGCCGCGCACCGCGTGGCCGAGGGCGGGCTGGAACACGTCACGATCTGGCGCGTGCCGGATCTGGCCCGGTTGTGCGGCGAGCTGCGCGTGGCCGGTTACGAGGTGATCGGCGCGGCCGCCCGCGGCGGGGCGTTGCGGCCGGGCGAGGCAAGGCCTGCGCGTGGCGCGGTTCGCGGGTCCGACGCGCGCCTGCCCGACGCGGGGTCGGGGTCGCGTGGCGGTCGTCCGCTGCGCGCACTGGTGCTCGGCAACGAGGAACATGGCCTGGCGCCGGAAGTCGCCGCGGCCTGCTCGCGCCTGGTGACAATCCCCGGCAGCGGTCGCGTGGAGTCGCTCAACGTCTCCGCTGCCGCGGCGGTGCTGATGTTTGCGCTGCTGGGGTGAGGCGTTTCTTCGCGACCTGGTCCGTTCTCTCGCGGCCGGTGTCTTGCCGCGAGGGGTTTTGGAACGAGAGGTGAGGGTGCTTCGGTTTCCGCAGGGATCGACCCATTCTTCATTCTGCATTCTTCATTGGCGAAGCGTCAGGACGCCCGTGCCGCGTCGTCAGCGCGAGATGTCGCCTTGCGAGAGGATCCGGAATCCGCGGGTGCAGAGGGCCTGGACGGCCACATCCATGTCCTCGATGTTGAGCACGAGGCCGGTCTTGCCTTCGGGGCGTTTGATGAAGCTGTACACGTAGTGGATGTTGATTTCGGCTTCGAGGAGCGCGGCGAGCACTCCCTTGAGCGCGGATTCGTCGTCGATCTCGACGGCCAGGACGGTGCACTCGGTGTAGGGAAAATCGTTGTTGATCATCTGCTCGCGGGCCTTGTCGGGATCGTCAACGATGAGGCGCAGGATGGAGCTGTCGGTCGTGTCGAGCACGGTCACGGCAATGACGTGGACGTTGTTGTCTTTCAGCAGCGTCGTGAGATCATAGAGGCGGCCGACGCGGTTTTCCGCAAAGACGGAGAACTGTTTGACCGGGTCGGTGGCGATAGCAATGTCGGCAGTAGCCATGGGTGGAGGCGGGCAGGTTGCCGGTGGCGGCGGTCGGGGTCAACCCGGGGTCGAAGGCGGAAGGTCGAATGTCGAAGGTCGTCAGCGGCCCGCCGGAGCGGGCCATCCTTGCAAAAGGCTCCGCGTAGCGGAGCTGCTGGCGTCCTTCGGCCTTCCGACTTTTGACCTTTGACTGTTCAATCGCGTGTACCGCGTGCGCCGCGAGAACGGCGCACCGCCGTCCACGCCAGCAGCGCCAGGCCGGCCAGCGCTGCATACGTGCCGGGCTCGGGTACCGCTCCCACCCACGGTGCCGTACCCAGAATCACCCCGGCGTCGGACACCTCAAACGGCAGCTGCCTGGTAGAATCATTATTGAGTCCCCACCCGAACGTCATCGTGCCCGCCCAAGCCGTGTCGAAAACATCCGTCTCGTTGAGCAGGGTGTTCGTGCTCCAGTCCAGCGTAACCGTGATGTCCACTGCCTTTCCCGCCTGATCGGGCCAACTGATCCCGGCTAAACCAAAACCAAAGGCTGCCCCCGTGCCGTTTTCATAGTCCGCCAATGGCAGAGGAATATATCCGGTGCCAAGCTCTGCGGTGTTTCCAAGCACGGAGATCGCCTCTCCTGCAATCGTCCCTGTGAGGCTGACAATACCTGGCATGCTATTGCCTAGAAAGCTCCCGGCGTCCTCCCCGAGAGCGTTCCAGTCTGTGCCAGTGAGAAAATCCGTGTAAGGTTTCAACAGCCCCGGTGAAGATTCCCATACAAAGCACACCTCCTGGGAGCCATTATCCTCCCCTTCCGTCCACTCGGGCCACACGCCCGAGAAGCGGAAAGAGAGGCTTTTGGCCCCCACTGATTCGATGGTAATGGCGACGTTGGCATCGGCCCTTGGCACGGCGAGCGTCAGGACGGCGAACGCGGCGGCGAGCAGCGCCCGCCGGAGCGGGTCTGCGTTGGGTGTCGGGTTGTCTCCGGTTTTTGATCTCATGACGGGAAAGAGATTTTTCAGCGTTTCAGTGTTTCAGTGTTTCGGCGTTTCGCCGCGTCAGGGGATGATGACAAAGGCGATGGGGCTCCAGGGGCCTTTTTTGCCGGTGGGGCTTTCCCAGCGCATGGTGTACCAGAATTTGAGGCCGCGCTGGTCGGCGCGAAACTGCTTTTTGAAGGGCGAGCGGGTGTCGATTTCCGAGTGCGTGAATTCGCTCGGGTCGCCGGGGGGCGTCTCGCGCACGTCGTAGGCGATTTCGTTGCCGTGCGCCTGGCCGGGCTTGCCCCGGTGTTCGCTCTCCTCGTCGCGGAAATACAGCTCCACGAGGCCGGGCTGGTGGCCGCGCTGCTCGGCCACGGGGTGCGTCACGGGCGGCGGGATGGGCGTGTGCGTGGTCTTGGGGATGGGCAGGCCGAGGGCGGTGCGGTCGGCATCGGTGGTGGCGTCGTTGGGGGTGATGTACTGGCGCACGAGGCCGCGGATGAACTCTTCGTAAAGGCCGCGGATGCGGTTTTTTTCCTCGACAGTCAGCGGCGTGCGGGTGGCGGGCTGGCTGGCGAGCTGGAGGGCGTCGCCCCACTGGCCTTGCAGGCTCTCGAACAGGGTCATCTTGGCGGCGGGAATGCCCAGGCGCGTGGCTCGGGTGCCGCTGTTAAGCTGGATGCCAAAGTTGCCTTGCCAGGCGTGAAAGCCGGCGTCGGATTCAGGTATATAATCGGTTGACATGTCAGGGTGTGCGTTATGCGGGTTGTTGTGGTTGTCGCTGTCGTTGTTGTCGTGGTGGTGGTGGTTTGCTGACTCCCGGCGGGATACCGGGACAAGGGCCTGTTGCCCAAAGGATTGGCGCCTTGGCGCGTGAGATTGACGGTGTGCCGGGAGTCTCTCCCGACATAGCGGGAATCTCTCCCGACATAGCGGGAAAGATTCCCGCTATGTCGGGAGAGACTCCCGCTGTGTCGGGAGAGATTCCCGCTATGTCGGGAGAGACTCCCGCTATGTCGGGAGGGACTCCCGCTGTATCGGGAGGGACTCCCGCTGTATCGGGAGGGACTCCCGCCTTGATTATCAGGCTGCCGGATGAACCAAAAAAATGGGGGGGGGGGGGTAGCGCAACCTGTGGTCAGATCAAGCACTTCCGCAATTTTTTCCGTCGTATTTCTCGCCGTAACGTTCACGCACGCGGCTCCCGCCCGGGTGGCGGTAGCGGTGATGCGGTGGTGCGTGGCGGTGGTGGTCATGGTGAGGGTGCCGGTCTGGTCTGGTCTGATATACAACGTCCACTTTACCTGTTTCCCGGAAAGCGTGCCAGTGAAAAAATACCAACAGGTAAATACCTGATACGGATGCCTTCCGGCAGAGCCCGGTTTCGCGGGGACGGGGGGGGGGGGGTACAAACTGATGTTACGCGGATCGTCCCGCAGGATGGCCCGCTCCGGCGGGCCGGTGATGACTTTCCGACTTTCCGACTTTCGACGTTAGACTGAACACTACAACCCGAGCAGGGAGCCGTTGCGCTTGAGCCAGAGCTCGGCGGCGCGCCAGCCGGGGCAGACTTCTCCCACGCGTACCCAGAACCGGGCCGAGTGGTTCATCTCCTTCAGGTGCATGAGTTCGTGGTAAATGATGTAGTCGCGCACGCTTTCGGGCGTCTGGATGAGGCGCCAGTTGAGCGAGATCACGCCGCCCGTGGTGCACGAGCCCCAGCGCGTGCGCTGGTTGCGCACCGTCACCTCGTGGACGGGCATGCCGGTGACCGTCGCCAGCTCCCAGGTGCGGGCCGGCAGCTCCACCCGTGCCAGCCGCTGGAAGTGCGCTTCCAGCGTGGGCCGCAGGTCTCCGGAAAACGCCGGCACGCGAAACACATCCGCGCCGAGGCGGACGTGCGGGCGCGTCCCCTCGACGGCCTTGCGGATTTCGGCGAATTCGCCGCGCCAGAGCACATGCGTGCCGACCGGCCAGACGGTGACTCCGCGCGGACGTGTGCGCTGGCGAGCCCGGGCGCGTTCCAGCCAGGCGGTGTGTTGTTCGACGAAGGCGCGCGCCTCGCGCTCGCTGCCGCGAGCCGGGATGGTGGCCACGGCCACGCCGTCGCGGCGCAGCGTCAGCCGGTAATTCCGGGCGCGGGTGCTGCGGTCGTAGAGGACGGAGGGGGGGGGAGGGGGGGGGGGGAGGGGGAGGAGGATTTCCGCGTCGGCGGGTGCCGTGTCGCCGGCGGGGGG
>JAISAX010000062.1 GCA_031266495.1 Opitutaceae bacterium | reverse complement strand
TCAACTCGTTTATGGCGCGCTGGTAGAGGGCAACCGTTTCCTGCTTTAAAATAGCTGCAAAGAGGTTGGCATTCGAGGCGGCATCCTTGAGCAGCATGACACCAAAACCGCGCCCAAAGCAAGTGGTGTCGAGCAGGACGACCGCGCTGCCTGAAAGCCATCCAGTCCCACGGGGGACTGGATGGCTACCTAACCTTCGTTGCACGGTTCGGATGCCCAAACCATGCCTGTTTGCCAACTGCCGGTAGGTCTGCTTCCCGTGCAAATACTCCTTCAAAAGCAGTTGCACTGAAACACGAAAACTTGCCTGTGAAAAACGTCCACAAGCCGAACAATGATACCGTTGTTTCCCTTCCTGGCGCCGTCCGTTCTTCCTCAGCACTTTTTGCCCACAAAAAGGGTACTTTTTTTGTCCATACCTCCATCGTTTACGCAACCCGTTAGCCCATCAACAGCATACTTCCAAAAAATCGGCCATTCTGACCATTACGCCTCAAATAATGATAAATGTGCTGGGGTGTCTGGCAGGAGTGTCGCTGCTTATCTGCGGAATTGGAATCGGACGCCTGATTACGCTGAAAGAATGGAAAAAGGTAGATGAAGAAATGGATGATGCCCGTCGCAAGGGGCACGATTTCTGTGCCGGTTTTGCGGCCGGTCAGACTGTCGAACGCCAGGCGAGCGAACCCGCCCCTGCCGAGCCGGAGACGGACTGACCCTTTCCCTCCCCGCGCCTGTGACCTTGTCTCTAGCAGGGCAAGGCCAGGCGCGAGGGAGGTTTACCGTATCCAAAAACACACTGCTAGACCTGCTAAAGACAATGAGTACAACCACAACATCCACACTCCCCGCGCAACGGACCGCGTTTGCGAGGGGGCCGAAACGCATCGCGCCGGAATCCAGCATCCTCGTAGCCCTGTCGATGGGCGGCGGTGCGCTGAAGATCATGAGCGATTGGGATGCCGATATTCCCGACATCTCCATTGACGAGGCCGTTCCCCTGGCGGAAACGCTGCTTGAAGTGTCCAACCAGCGACGTACGAGCGACATGGCCCCGGTGATTGCCGTCGCGCAACTGTGCAAGAGTGATCGTGGCCGCAAGGCCACCCTCGCGTTTCACCAAATGCTGGAAGGCGGCGGGGCCGGGCTCGACAGCAACAACTGGCGCGCCCTGGAAGCCCTCTGCCGCTTCGCCTACACCGAAGACCGGGGCGCGTACCTCCTTTTCGACATCCTCCCCACCTCCCCCAGGAAAGGCGGTGCGAAATGAGCGCGCCGATTGTCGATCTTCCGCCCCAGCCAAAGGACAAGCACACCATTGTGACGCTGTATGCAAATATGCCTGATCCGCTGGACCGAATGCGAGTCAACGTGAAAACGGGCGGCAGCGTGTCCCGCACGCACGTACATTTTGGGCCGCTGTTCAGCGGTTTTGGGCTGTGTCTGTCAGACGACGAAGTAGCCCTGTTGGGCAATACGCTGTTGGAGCACGCGGCGTATCAACGTGAATCCGCCGCCGCCTTGAAAGTCCGAAAAGACGCATTGGAGGCGGACCGATGGGCGTGCCCGACCTTGCCCCCCTTCGCCGCGTCGCCGCCGACTGGCGCAAGTCCACGACGCCGCCCGCCAACGATCCCGCCACGTATTCTCGCGGTTACCTGATACTGATCTACACCGGCCAACGATGTCAGGAAATAGCCTCTCTCGTGTGGGGAGACGTGCATCTGGAGGCGGCGAGACCCTACGTGCTCATCCGCGAGCACACGACAAAGGACAAGGCGCAACGCGCCATTCCCCTGCATCCGGCGCTCGCCGTCGAAATCGCCGCCATCCGGGCCACCGACGCCAAACCCGATGCCCTTGTGTTCGACCGCTTTCCGACATGGACGGCGTTCGAATTTGCCCGCAAACGCGCCGGAATCGCGAAAAAGGACGCCACCGGGCGCGTTGTCCATCTGCACGCGCTCCGCAAGACATGGCAGACGCTCGGAGTGCAGGCGGGCGTCAATCAGCGGGCCGCACAAGAGATACTCGGGCACTCTGACGCGAACCTGACGGCCAAAATCTATACCGACGTGCCCGCGCTCCAACTCGAAGGCGAAATTGCGAAATTGCCGTGGTTTGAAGTCGAAAAGGGGACAAGCGGCATGGACAAGCAAAACCCCGGGAAAGAGGAAAAATCGTCCACATTGGAAGGTCTGTTGTGTGACCTCATCCAGCATTTGCAATCTCCTGATATTCAGGAAGAAATTTCAACATTAACCGCCTCCGCGCTCCTCAAAAAAAATGGTGGTAGGACCTGGATTCGAACCGGATGCACTCGATTTGCTTGTGTTGGCGGGGCAACTCCGTGCGAAACGGGCAAACCTCTGTGGCAACCGGGAGGGTAACAGAAAATGAGTCCGGAAACCTTCATGTCCGGCAAGAATTACACCCCGTGCGAGGCTTCGCGCATCGCCCAAGGGTACGGGGTTTTTCGCTCTGCCCGCTGGTTCGTGCGCATGTGCAAGCAGGACAGGCTTTCTTACCTCCCCTGCTTTGGCCGTTTCTTTTTCATCAAGGGCGAATCGCTCGCCGTTCTGGTTGATGCGGAAAGGCGGAAAAAATGATCAACGCATGGACTCCCGAGCTTACCCGCCAGATGCTGGCGGACGTGCAACGCCGGGAAGCCGCTACCATCGCTGCTGACGAGCGTCACGACGCTCTTACCGGGTTCGATCTGACGCGGAATCTCCATAACGCCCTTATCGGGGAGCGGCGGAAGCGGGAACTTGAGGCTGCAAAGGTCCGTTTCTTCCCGGAAAAGGGTCCAGAGGGGTTCGCGGTTTCCGATACCGGGAGCATTTATGGAATCTCTGACGCCGACGAAACCCAATACCTCGCTCCGGAGGATACCGCGTCCGGCGAGTGGTTTCACTCGCTCCGGAAGTTTTTTGAGGAAAAGATCAATGATGAAACGGGCATCGTCGTTTCCGCGAAAAAATTCGCCAAGCGGAAGGCCGAAAAAGAGCGGTTGCTTGAACAGGCATGTCAGATTGTCGAAGGTCTGAAACGGGCCGGTATCGAAGGCATGCGCAATGACGCGTGGAAGTTGTGGCGTGTGTTCGTCCATAGCGGCCATTACGAGGAACTGCCGTCGTTCCGGCGGATCATGATCAACCCCTACATCGCCGCGATGGAACGGGCAAACAAGCTGGCATCCGCCGAACACTTCATGTCGCTTTTTGAAGACTGGCGGTTCCGTTTCTGGACGTTCACGGCGGGCGAGCGTGTTGCCGTCCGGAAACTGCGGAAACGGGTGCAATGGCTTCACAAAAAAATCGGGGGACTGAACAAAAAATTCAGACAATGGGGGTTTGATGTTCAGGTTATCCTCCGTTCAACGGAATTCGGGACGCTGGAAAAGAACCGTACGAAAAAGGATAAAAACGGCAAGGAAACGGATGCTTACGATGTCGGCGGCAAACTGGATCGGGTTGGCCGTCATGTCCGCTACCATCCGCATTGTCATTGCATCCTTTGGGTCAAGGAAGCCTTCATGCCGGACTGGAAATGGCAGATGTTGCTTCAGCGTGTGCGTGAGTATTGGAAAAACGATGACGGTGAAAAACTCCATTGGAACGCGGGGAAGCTGATCCGCAATGCCCGCGAATGCGTCAAATACGTCACAAAGCCGGGCGAGATTATTCGGCTCGCCAACCAGTCTCCCAAGGAGTTGAAGGCTCTTTACAAGGCGACGGAAGGCCTGCGCATGGTCGAGACGATGGGGGAGCTGCGTTTGCGCGTCCGTGCCCGCAAACGCGCCGGAATCGTGCTTGTACGGCACACTACGGATGATGGTGCGATATGGCTGGAAGTGGCAGACCCCGACAAGTCACCTTGCCGCCGCCGCCGTGTGCGGGAACTGGATGCCGAGTTTGACGAGTACGAAAAGGCCCGTCTCAACCGCCGCTGGCACGATCAACAGGGCAAACGTCGGGAGATGCCGGATACGTGCGAAGTCGTGAAGCGCTGCATGCCGACTGTCGGGCCGAATCGCGTGAAAGAGGCCACCGTCCTCGTGATGGGCAACCGGCTTGACCTGCGCAAGGTGTTTGAACATCCGCTGGTGAAACGCATAAGACGCTTCACACGTGAAGCTTACGAAGCGGGGATGATGCTGGTGAAGATGGAGGATGCCGAATCCGCCGAATCCGCCGGAGGCGGTGGCGGCGGTGGCGGCGGCGGCGGCGGCGGCGGTGAATTGAATCAAAGTCCACACGGTCACATCAACTTTCCGGACCCGCCGGGGAGTGACCCAAATGCCGTCGTTTCGTCGTTTTTTTGACCGGGTGTGACACCAAAAGCGTCAAAAAAGACAACAACGGCACATGCACGCCACCGATAAACAACGCCATGATAACCGATCCTGACAGCACCTGCTTTGCCTGGGCGCCGCCGGTTTCTCCCCTTGTCGGGGAACTGATGGAGATGCAGGCCGAATTTGAATCGTCCGCGCTGGTAGTCGAATTGTTCCCCGCTCCCTGCCAGCGGCACATGATGCACATGGTACGGGTTCCGGTCATGCGCAACGCGCCCTGGTATCGGGGCCTTTGCGAACGGCACGTTTCCAGCCGCATCCGGAACCGGCGCAAGACGGACACGCGTATCCGGCGGGCGCATATCTCCCGCGTCATGGAAAAACTGGTACGGGGGAAAGACGGAGGTGTTTACGCCTCTTACATTTTGTCGGTCGCAAAGGGCCGGCTTCGGAAAAAAACATAACCATATGAAAACCATAAAAAAGCGAAATAAAAACAGACTCGTCAGGCGTTACCGTGAGTACCGGAAAAAACTTTTCCCCGCCAGGGATTCCCTCTATTGGGCGCGAAAGGATTTGGCCGGCTGGAACTTGTTCCCGTGAAAACTTTGCCGCGCCTGTTTCCCGACCGCCGTTATCACGCAATGGCCAGGGGAGAAACATTCCCCGTGGGATGACGGAAATGGGCGCGGTTTTGTTGACAACACCGTCAAAAACACCAAAAACACCAGAATTGCCAAAATGGAAAACCCGATCGAAACAAAAATCGTCAGCGCAGATGCGACAATCTCGCTGGAAATGCCGCCCGTTACAGGCGAAAAACCCGTTTCCCCTCCTCCCCCCCCCGCCGGAAACGACGGAGGTGACGGAAACGACGGGAAACAACCCGTTGACGACGGGGGCAACGTGTTCATCCCCGGAAAACACCGCGTCAACCCGGACGGTTCCCCGTTCAGAAACGCGAAAGGCCGGTTCATGCCGCGTGGCGGGCGCCCGCGCAAGAACCGGGACGCCGCTCCCGGCTCGCCCGCCGGTTCGCCCGAACCGGTTCGCAGTTTCATTCCCGATACCGTTCCGCCGTCGCCGGAAGACTGCGCCGGAGACGGCGCCGCCGAAACCGGCAAAACCGGCAAAACGGCTGATCCGGAACCGGAGGTTTTTGCCTCTTTGAAACGCCCGAAAGGCGCGGTTTCCTCCCGTGTGCTGGCGGAAGTCATCACGAAAGGGGCCTATGCCGCAACGGGGCGCGTTACCGGGAAAGGGGCCGGGGCGGTACCGCCTCCCGACATGCAGGACAATATCCGGGAAATCGTTGAGGCGAATCTCGATGACGGCACCGGCCATAGCTTCGTTTTCGGCATCGCCGCTGTCGGCGTGGTTGCCGCCGCCTATCTCCTGCACGTTTTCAGCCAGCCGAAATCCGCCGCCGCCGCTTCGGACAAAAACGCGACACCGGCGCAACCGGCAACAGGCCGTTTTGAAAAAAACACTCCCGTTTCCCCCTCCGCTCCGGTGGCCGTTCCCTCCGTCCCCGGCGACACGTTTTCCGTTACTCTCTGACCGTTCCAACCCGCAACACAAACACCGCAATCATGAGCGCAGACAACACACCGAACGAACAGGCCGAACCGGCCGAACCGGCCAAACCGGCCGAACAGGC
The DNA here is from genome assembly GCA_031266495.1 of Opitutaceae bacterium. Next base: position 12,623 of record JAISAX010000062.1, on the reverse strand, counting down.
CGAACAAATCCGCATCACGGGCATCGCCATTCCGATGCGTCCGGGGCCGGGGCGCCCGAAAAACAACCTCCTCAAAATCCTTGCCTTCGTGTTCTATTTCGCCGTCCCGGTGGCGTTCCTCGGCTTTGCCGCGTTCGTCCTCTGGCTCGTGAGGGACACCCCGTTGCTCGTGATCGTCGTGTTGCAGTTTCTCGCCGTTCTGGGCTGGATTTTCCGCCCCGCGCTCCGCGAGACGAAACCGGATGAACCGCGCAACGTTTCGGGGTTTTCCTTAAAAAACCTGTTTTCCGACTGATGGCAGAATATCACAGGGCAATCATCGGCTCGACGGGAAGCGGCAAGACGTTTTACGCACAACAGTGCCTGACCGCTTTTCGTCGGGCAAACATCGGTTCGCTGGTGTTGCACAAACCGCTTGAACCGTGGCCGGGCGCGTCCTGGCAAACCGATGACGTTGAAAAATTCCAGCGCATGTTCTGGGCGTCGAAACGGTGCGCCTGTTTTATGGAATTGGCCGATGCCGCCGTTGACAAGTACGATGACCGTTTTCACCGCTGCTTTTCCATGGGGCGGCACTGGGGGCATCGCTGCTTTTACATTTCGCAGTACGGGCCGCAGGTGCATCCGGTTATCCGGATGAACTGCACATCTCTCGCTCTGTTTTCCGTGAACAGAAAAGCGGCGGCAACATGGGCAGAGGAGTTCAATGACGAGACCCTGATGCGGGCCGTTACCCTCCCCCCCTTCTGGTTTCTGCTGAAAGCTAACCGGTTCACGCCCGCTCAACTCATCAAGGTCAAACCGTAAAACGGAAAATCACGTAACACCTTTGTCGACAATGACACCAGAAAGTTTTCTCTCGACATCCGGAAAAACGGTCCCCATGAGGAACGGCGTTGAAAGTTTGCTAGCCGTTCCGGCATCGGTTTACGCCGTTTTTTTGTGTCCATTTCCGTGCCTTTCGGGGGCGCGAACGGGAATAAAACACCGGCGCAAGCCGGGAATACCGTGCGGGGTTCTAGTAAGCCCTCAACACCCCCCGATTCCGGGCCGGAATCTACGTTGAAACATTACTAGTACCTCATAACGCTCGAAGTTTCGCATCTACCCCGAATGAGTACAGAGGAAAGGTATCCGAAAAAATCAAGGTTATGGGGTACTAGTTATGACACGTAACATAAAAACCGATAAGAAACAGGAAAAACCCGCCAGCACGCGCAAGCTCGTTCTGGCGCTCGATGCCGAGAGTCTGAGAAGATGGCAGGCATGGGCCGATCACGAAGGCCGCGACCTCGCCGAATACCTCGCCTGGGATTTGGCGGATCGCGCCGCGTGCGGCTCGTTCGAGGCGAAATAACGGGCCTGTTTCTGTCAGGTCATAAATCCGGAGCCTCTCCCGACCGGGGGAGGCTCTTTTTGCGTCTGGCGGGCCGGGACGGGAAGGGGGGGGGGGGGAGGTGCCTGAATTGACGCTGAATGACGGTAAAAGTGTCCGAATGACACTTGGCGACACTTGATGACACTCGAAAAAGTTGAAACTGGTGTCGGTTTTGGTGTTTTTGGCGTCAATTTCGCCAAATCGAATGAACAAAATCAAAAAACTCGTCAAAAACCCGCTGGTTGCCGCCGCAATCGGCCTTCTCGTCGGCGCGACTTACCGCGGGCATCTGCCCGCCGCGCTTCGCAACCTGTTGGGGAAAATCCCCGGCTCCGCCTAAGGGCATTACTCCCGTATTCGTCCAGACAATACAGACAAAACCATAACGTAAAACGGAGAAACAAAAAATGCCTTTTATCACTGAAAGAATCGTCGGCATGGATGGGGTCGCCCCTGGCGGGCTGGCGTCCGTCCGGCTGAATGTCGGCCCCCGTTACCAGTGGCTGAAATTTTTCGTGTTCGTCAACGGCGAGGCCGTGGCAAACGTGGAAACAGTCGTGCGCTGGATGAAACTCCGCGTGAACGAGCGCGTGCGTCGTGACCTCACGGCCAAACAGTGGCGCGACATCGCCCGGTTCAACAAGGTTGTGCCCGCCGGGAACGAAATCCCCGTGTGGTTCGCCGAAATCTGGCAGAACACGCCCGCCGACATCCTCAACACCTGTTGGGATTTGTACGGACAGCGCAGTTTCGAGGTGCAAATCCAGCTCGAAAACCTGGCGGAACCGACCGACACGGTCACGATTGTCGCGTACCAGACGTACGACAACGTCCACGTGCTGAACACCGACAAGAGCATCCGCAACCGGATCGTGGAATACTCCACGATGGGCGTGAACGCACCGGCTGGCTGGTACGATGTCGTCACCCTGCCCAAGCAGGTGATGATCGGGCGGCTCCACTGGATGGGCGGCGCGATTTCCGAGGTGGAAGTCACCGCCGACACCCGGAAGGTGTTCGAGTCAACGAAAGCGAACAACGATCAGGTATTGACCGACGCCGGTCTCAATCCGGCCGTGTTCCCGTTCTCGATCGTCAACGATCTTCTCGGCACGACGGAGGCGCTGGTCGCCAACAGTGACCTGAACGTCCGCATCCACTCCACCGCCGTCAACGCGAACGCCACCGCGCTTCTCGAAACGATTTCTTTCGGGTTCTGACCCGGACCGGAAAACAGTGACAGTAGTCATGGCAACCGGCTCCCTCGCCGAACAGGCGGGGGCGCCGACAATCCTTTAAAAAATGGCACTCCCTATTGATACCGGCGACGCAAGTGGCGCGGACTGGTCTTTCGGCGGTTTTCTGACCGGCATGCTGAATCAGGCCGGAGACGTGGCCATCGATCTCGCCAAGACCAAAATCGCGGAAAAGCAGGCTGTTGCCGATATAAAGACAACGGCGGTTTCCGGGACAGTCGCGACCACGCCCGGGACGACCGGCACCGGCGGCACCGCCGCCGCGCCGTCCGGCATCACCGGCACGCAAATCGCCATCGCCGCCGGGGCGCTGGCCGTGCTCGGCCTCGGAGGGCTGTTCCTCGTCATCTCCCGCAAATAAACAACGGCAAACAACGGACACGGGTATTCAGGAGTAAACTACAATGGCCGATGGCAGCAACGGACTGAATTTTGACATTGCCGGTTCCAACTCCCTCGCGATGGGGGGGATCGGGCCGCTCACGCTGCAACACCAGATCGTGTTCGGGTCGAAAATTATTGGCGACAATAACACGACTGACCAACGCCAGACCAACTCGCCCCATGCCGAGTCATGGGCGGGGGGGACAGAGGCGATTGCCACGACGCAAAAGGATTCGCCGGGGGCGTCCACCAGCGTCGCCAAGATGGCGGACGACGTCGCGGCCGGACTGGGCATCTCGTCCTCCACCATGAGCGGCCTCATCCTGCCCGCCCTGCTGATCGGTGGCGTGGCCCTGTTTGGCGGGCTTGTGATGATCATGGCAATGAGCGGAAACAGGAGGAAAAAATGAGCCTGTTAGGCGGCAACAAACAGACAATCGACGCCGGGGCGACCGAGGCCAACAACATGGGCCAGATCGGCGCCTCCGGAGCGGGCAAATCCTCGCAGGCCGCCGCCGCGCAAGATCAGGCGGTTTCAGTCACCGGCACGAAAAATACGGTCGACCAGTCGGTCAATCTGACCGACAACACCGGGAGCGTCGGCGCGTTCAAGGGGAACAACAACACCATCGCCATCACAAGCACGGATCACGGGGCCGTTGCCGCGTCAATGGACCTCGGCAAACTGGCGCTGGAAGCCAACGCTTACACATCGCTGGCCGCGCTGGACGCGAACGCCCGCACGACGGAAAACGCACTTTCGGCAAACGTCATCACATCCGGCATGGCGCTGGATACCGTGGACAAGTCAAACGCGCTGCTGGCCGCCACCGCCAGCGAATCGCTGGCCGCCAACACCCGCGCAACAGAGACCGCGCTGGCCGCGAATGACCGCAACACGGTTGCCGCGCTGACCGCCAACACGGAGACAATGACCTCCGCACTCCTCTTTGGCCGGGAGACCACCGCCGACGCCTTCAGCTTTGCCGACAACGCCACCGCCCGCTCGCTCGGACTCGTGGCCGACTCGACGGACAAGACGCTTTCCACCATGCAGGAAGCGCTGCAACAATCGCAACGGGCCGCGCTGGAAACGATCAACTCATCCCGCGACATCGCCGCGCAATCCACGGCAAGCGCGGAAACCCTCATCGCCGGGATGACGGAGAAATTCGCCGAAAACAAAAGCTCCGGCCTCATGGAAAACAAGTGGGTAATCGGCGGCATCGTCCTGTCGGTCGCCCTGGTCGCATTTGCGTCGCGGAAAAAATAATACGCCCATGCTCACACGACACAGTTCCATTTATCCAGTCATCATCCCCGCCGGGGCGAATGGACGCGGTTTCCTCTCCATCACCGGAAGCAACATCCATATCCTACGGGCGACCGGGCCTGTGAACGTCAAGATCGATGACCAGCCGGAAGTGCAGTTGCTGGCCGGGCAAAGCCTGAACATGTATCCGGGGGACACTTTTTCCCGGATCGAATTCGGCAACCCGGCGGGAACCCGCATGCTCCTGGACGTGTGGGCAGGTTACACCGAGTTTATCGACAACCGCCTGGAACAGATCCCGGCCATGTCGGAAATTCGCGGGACTCCGGCAATCATCGTCCCGGCCAACGGCAAGCTGGACTTTCCGGGAAACCCCGCGGAGACGCGGCTTTTCCGCCGGGACAGCATCACGGTATCGAACAACGACCCGGCCAACCCCCTGTCTCTGGTCGACGGAACCGGCGAGGTATTCGGCATAGTCCGGGCCGGGGAGACGATCACGCATCACACCGCCGGTTACGTCGGCGTGAAAAACAACACCGCCGACAACATCCCCGTAGCCATCGGCGAAAACTGGTGGGTTTTCTGAACCGGCCACGGCATGACGTATCCATATGCTTACGACAGGAATCCTTGACCTTGATGAACTCCCCGCGCTGAACGACGGCGATTGCGTGGAAATCTCCCGTCCCGGCTCGCCGGTCAACTACCGGGCAAGCATAGCCACACTGCAAGAATCCCTCTCACCGATGAAAACCATAATAACGGACATCCCCCCCGGCGCAGACGCCGTGGACGTGATCTTCCCCGTACCCTATGCGCAACCGCCAGCCGGAATTTTTTGTGCGGTCATGAAACCCGCCAACGGCGACACCCTGTTCGCCTCTCCGGTGACGGAGACGATCACGACGGCAGGCTTTACGTCCGACCTCTCCGGCGCACCGGACGGCCCCGGCCACAAACTCGTTTGTATCATCATCCCACGACAATGAGACTCCTCATCCCCTACCTTCTGACGGCGAGCCTCGCCCTCGCCGCCACGCCGATCAAAGACGCCCGCCTGCAAGGCGAGGCCACCGTGCCCGCCGAATCGATGCTGACCATCACCAACGGAGGCACGCTCGCGGTGGAGCCGGGAGCGACTGTCACCGGACTGGCTCGCCCGCCCGCCTATGCCATCTTCACGCTGCCGCTCGGCTCCGGATTTTCTGATTTCGAGGTCAAGGCCACCCTGAGCAATTTTGGCGAACACACGCCCTTCACGGACCTGTATTTGTATTATCAATCCACCGACCCTGCGCGTGTTTCTGTATCCGGCCAGACAGGACCGAAGCCCTCCGTATATTTTACCGACTCTGGCTGGACGGACCGCCGACGCTGGCGCAAGCAGTCCGCCACCCAGAGCATCTACGCCATGCGAAGCTCCACCAGCGCCATTGTCGCCGCCGCCATCGTCGTCGTCCCGGTCGATGCCGTGATCAGGCCGGACAACCCGGCCCTCATCTGGAGTTACCAGCGTATCAGCGCGGGTAGTTACGAAAACATCTGGCACCCGATCGTGCCGACGTGGGCACTCGTCGCTCCGACTCCCTGATTCCTTTCCGGCGGACAGGTGTTCGCCGGTTTTCAAACCAAACCATAACCAGATAATACCATGAAAAAACTCATGATCTTCCTCAGCGTCACCGCTCTTGCCACGACGCTTTTTGCCGCCGCTCCCGCGCCGGCCCTCACTCCCAAACAGGTCGTAGAACTCCAGTACTCCGGAGAGCGCGAATTCGCCAAGGGCAAAACCGGCAAGGAGCAATGGGCGCTGTACACCGCGTGGCGAATCGCCCACCAGGGCGAAGTGCTCGCCTCCGCGCTCCCGCAAATCGAGGCCGTCGCGGCGCTCAACCCCGGCATCGCGGCCATCATCATCCGCAACTACGTCGGGGTCACGACCAACCCGGACGTCGATCCCGCCCTCCGCATCGATCCGGTCGCCGGCTACGATCCGGCGGCGCTCTCCAAAGCGTATTCGCCCGGCACCTGGATCGGCTGGTTCGCGACCCTGCAAGAGGTTGCCGCGCTTGATGCCAACATCCAGTATGTTGGCAGCGTCCGCGCCGCGGCGAAGCGGCTCGGTGACGCCGGCCTGATCATCGGGTACTACACAAAAATCACCGGCAAGGGATCGACCGATGCCGCCTACACCCGCTGGTTTTCCAATTACCTGCTTGAGAAGACGCCCGCCCAGGCCCTCTCGCTCGCCAAGACCGAAGCCCGTGCCGTCGATGCCCGCCCCGAAGGCGCCGTCCGCGACAAATGGCTGCAAAAACTCATGACCACCATCGCCGTCCTCGAAAAGACGCAGCCGTAATCAACAAACCACTACAACCGTGACCGGCGGTCGCCGGTCACGGCGCCAAAGCCATGCGCACGCTCATTCTCTCACCACTGTTCCTCATGCCCGGCCTGCTTTGCCTCGCCGACATGGCACCGACACAACCCCCGACGATGCTCGAACGGCTCGCCCTGGTGGCGCGTATCGAAAATCCGCCCGCCGCCCGGCCTGCCGTGACACCGGCTGCCGCCGCCAGCGCGGCGCAGTCGGCACACGATCCGCTCGGGGTGGACGATGTGCGCGCGCCCGAACCGGAAGTCCGGCCAGCCGCCTTGCCCGAGGCTCCCGTTCACCCGCTCATCCCGCGCAGTCTGTATCTTTCGCACCTCATGACCGAGGCCGGTGTCATCCGGCCCATTGGCGATTTTTCGCCAGGCACTCCGCTGGGCATCTGGCAGCGCCAGATCGACGGACGCGAAAAGCGTCGCGGCCCCGCCGCCGTCCAGACCGCCCGTAGCGAATTTTTCCGCGCCGTCGCTTCAGAACAATCCACCGCCTCCAGATAATGCCCGCACTCGGCAAATTCCCCTTCGCACTCCTCACCGAAACGATTCTCGGCGAGGAACGTCAGCTTGAACTGGCGGCTCCGTTCGTTTTCGAGTCCGATACGCTCGGCAAAATCGAACTCGAAGACGGATTTGTAACAGATATGGCGAGCATTCCCCGCCTGTTCTGGCGCATTTTCCCGCCCTCTGGACGCTATACCGCCGCCGCCATCGTCCACGACTGGTTGTACTGGTTCCAGGCAAAGGAATCGCATCTGACGCCCAAAATCCGTATCACCCGGAAACAGGCTGATAACGTGCTGATGGAAGCCATGACCGCGCTCGGCGTGCCCTGGCTCACGCGCCAGACGATTTACCGCGCCGTCCGCGTGGGCGGCGGCATCGCCTGGAGAGGGAACTATGAGCGGCGAACAGGCCAGCCGTATCCGAAAAACAATTCAGACCTGATGCCTGATTTTTACCGCAATCGACATGTCAAAAAATAACATGAAAACCGTATCCATGATCATTCTGGCCCTTGCAACTTGCCTCCTCGGCGGATGCGCGGCCTTTCAGAAAACCACCGCCAGCGATGCTGCCACGCGCCTTCAGTTTCGGACTGAAGACGGTCGAGCCGTTGAGCTTGTATTGCCAAAGAACATGGCCGCTGAAAAACTGGAACTGCTCATTGGAGATTACAGTCTGCGCGCCGCTTCCCTCAAAACCGACGCCTCCACCGTGATGGACAGCGCCGGGGCCGCCAACGCCGCGCAGGCGCAGACCCTTGCGGAAATGACAAAAACCATCGGCGGGCTGGTGCCGCTCGTCGTCAAGGCCGCCATCGAAGGCGCGTCCCCCGTCGAATGATCTTCGGTGGCAAACAGATTCAGTCGATCCCGACCGCCCTTCTCTGGGTGCGCCGGATCATCGGCTATTTGTTCCGCCGCCCGCGTATCGGGCAGACGATGACACTGGCCGGGCATCGCTATGTCCGGACGGAAGTCATCAACCGGCCCGCCGCCGCCGTGCAGGAAATGGGCATCGCGCCGGATGCCCGCGTCACTGCTGACGGCAAAGTCCGCGTCACTGCTGACGGCAAAATCCGGATCGTGGCCCAAAACCGCTACCTCCGCGCGCCGTCCGCCACGGTCCCCGAACCGGCAACGCTGGCCCTGACACTCGGGTCATGGGTTTATGCGGGAAGCCCCGAGAGTGCGCATTCCGCCGCCGCCGGGGCCTCCCTTTCGCTGGTGTCGCAAACCTACCAGCCTCACACCACAATCGCCGCGCAAGACGCATGCACGGCAAGCCTGACACTCTCCGCGCAAACGCTGTCACCCGCCGGTAAATACGCATCCCGCCAAAAGGCCGGGCAGGAAATGACGCTTTTCCTCTGGAAATACGAACCCGCAAACGCATGAAAACCCATATCAACATTGCCGCAAAAGTCCGCTACCGGATCGAAGTTCTGGAAGACGGGAAACCCGTCCGCACGTTCCCGTTCAGGAAAAACCTGATCCTGAACACCGGCCTGCACGAACTCTCCCAACGCACCTGGGATGAAGTGATCCGCTACGCCGCCGCCGGTACCGATGCCACCCCGACAAAACGCCCCTCCGGCAACGTGACATTCACCCAGGCGGGCACGGTTGTCACGGCCTCCGCAGGATTTTTCGTGCAGGAAGACGCCGGACGTCTCCTGAAACTCGATACCGGGGAGGAAATGGCGATCACGAGCTACGTGTCCGGCACCCAGGTCAACGTCTCGCTCTCCCGCGACTCCGCGGCACCGGACCCCGGCACGGTCTGGTACGTCAACCAGACGGCACTGATTGCGCCCGTCATGCGGACGGATACCTACGGCAACGGCGGCGCCGACAATTCCGTCACAATTGCGGACGGAGAACTCATCCGCCGCCGGACGTTCATCTTCCCCGCCCGGACAACGCAAGTCACCATCCGCGAAGTCGGCTGGGGATGGTATTCCGGCCTCAACGACCCCCTCTTCGGGCGTGACGTGCTCGACGGCGCGGGCGTCCCGCTCGCAGTCGGGCAACAGTTGAAAATCGTGCTGGAACTCGTCATCGCCATCACTCCGCTCTCCCCCGCCCTCCTGCCCGGGCCATTCCAGCCCGGCGGCGGCGGCGGGCAAATCCAGCTGGAAAACCTCCGGTATCCGGAAATGGTATCACCGTCCAAATATGACTATAATTGCGTCCTGTCCGATGCCGACACGCCGTTCCGCGCCGCCGATCCGTCAGAAGGGGCCGGCTCGCTCGGCGGAAACCGGAAGTCCGTCAACACCAGCCGGAGCGCGTACGTGAACGGCTCATACCGGTACGAACACACGGCAACGTTCACGCTCAATGACGGCAACATGGAAGGCATCCGCTGTGTATCCATCGGCTGGCACTACTATGACACCTTTTACCCCGTGCTCCGCGTCATCTTCGACAACCTCCAGATGAAAGACAGTGACCACACGCTTACGCTCGTCTGGGCAATTTCGTGGGGCCGGATTCTGGAAAACTGATCATCCCGCAAAAAACCGTAACAACAAAACACTACAAAAATGAGCGCAGCAACCGATGCCGCCGCCGATTACGCGAAACGCAGTCTCGGCCTCCCCGACGACAAAACCACGTGGACAGTCGCGCAACGCGACGCCTACCTTCAGGCCGTCGCCGAATTCCGCCGCGCCAACGCGGACATGTTCACCCCCGAAGAACTGACCGCCGCCGACAACTACGAAAACTTCGCCAATTCACCCGACCCCGCCGATTCGTTCTCCTACATCGACGCGACGGTCGACGCCCTCGGCGAATCCATCAACGAACTGCCCGGCACCATCGGCAACGCCGTCGACACCGCCGGAAAAGCCGTCTGGAACAACGTCCCCGGCTGGCTCAAATGGGGCGGCCTCGCCGCGCTCGGCCTCTACGCCGCCACCCTCGCCCTCCCCAGGCTGTCCAACCCGAAGAAAAAATGATCGCCCGTCTCAACCACTACATTGCGGCCGCTCTCCCCCTGACAGCATCCATTTCACTGGACGTCATCAACCACACCGTGGCAATCGCCGGTGGCGCGCTCGGCATTGCTTACCTCCTCTGGCACTGGTCGCGCGAAGCCAGACGAAAGCAATATATTGACGCACGCCGACGCTACCGGCATCGGAGACGGCACAGATGAACATCTTCGGAATTTTCGCCCTCGCAGGTCTCGCCACCTGGCTGATTGCGCCGGGACGCGGCGGCGGCGGCGGCGGCGGGAAAAGCAAACGCCTTCCCCCCCCTCCCCCCCGCGCCGCCCCCCTCCCCCGCCCTTATCGGATTATCCAGTCTGATCACGCAGAAATGAGAGGGCGCGGCGTCCGGACTATCTCTCCAGAGATGATCGAAAAAACAATCCGTGAAGGGCAGGCCGTCCCCACGATGGAAATCGGCAAACACGGCGGGGATAAGTTCCTGTTCTACAAATCCTTTGTGATTACGGATGCCAAAGGACACAGAACCACTAAAAAAGTGGTTGTCGTCGGGGAAGTCTTGGATGACGTTTGCTGGGCAATCACGACGTACAATGATAACTAAAAAATGGCAGATAAACGACGGCACCACACCTGTCCTGTCTATTTCAGAGGACGGGGTTTATCTCGCATTCAAGCCGGGTTGCCTGGTGGGAAAAACCCATGCGGTGAAAAAAATGCGCCCTCTCATTCTGGTCGATGTGGACAAACACGGCGAAGTTATCGGGGTGGAACGTGTCCCCGCCCCGGAAAAAGTTTCGGTAGCCACATTGTGCAAAGAGGCTGGCGTGGAGATTCCCGCGTCCGTTGCCGCCCGGACTCAAATCCGGGTTTACCGGGAAGAAACCGCCGCCGTCGCCTGATACCCCTCCCCCCTCTCTCCCCCGTCGAAAGGCGGGGGTTTTTGTTGTCGGCACCGGTTTGCGCCGTTCAAAACAAAACCCCCGGATTTTCGTCCGGGGGTTTTTTGTTTATTTGCCCTTCTTTTTGGCAGACAATGGCTTAGGCATTGGCTCTCTCTCCGGGCGCAAGATCACGGGAAAGGAAAACTCCCCGTGTTCAGTGAAGTAGTCCTGCACCTGTTCCAACAGGCCGCGAATGAGTTCCTGCGGAGAAAGCATGTGCTTTTTCTGGATGGCGGACAGGGTATCGGCGGTTTCCTGAGACACCCGGACATCGATTCTAGGATAATTTTTCGGTTTCGTAGTCATAGCGGATGAGGGGGTTGCACAACATGCCGGATCTGGCGAGAAAAAACATTTTGACTTGTTTGACGACAATGACACCACTGACACCGGTTTCAGTTAGTGGCTTATTGCCTCCCCCGCGTTGTGGCGGGGGAGGCTCCGCCAACGAAACCCGGAAAAAAACAACCCAAGTCATTGAAAAATGAATACTGAAACGGAAAACACAATGTCGCCCGAATATTCGGGGAAAATCCTGTCTCGCCTTGGCGAGATGAAGCGCCTGGTGGCTGATGCTGCCAGCAAGTTCACATGTCTCCCCGTTGACGTGGGAATCACGATAATGATGACTAAAACCCATTCCAGCTTCTCCGTGCAAATCGAAGTAGCCGGCTACCAAGTCCTGTTGCCGCTAACTGGAAAATATAGCAGTTATATCGGTTATGGCATCGGGGAGAATTTGGGCGATGCCATGAACCATGCACTCCACGAATTCAGGCACCACTGGCCGATTGCCGTACTGGTCGAAACCCCCACCCCCAAAGCAGCCTGAAAGCCATGAGCGTCTTTTTCCTGTACCAACGCAAACGCAAGGGAAAGATTTCTCCGTATTGGTACGGCAAGTACGCCGTCAACCGGGGGGATGTGCCGAAAACGGTCTCGCTCGGATTGACCGACAAGGTTGCGGCTCTGGCGAAGCTGCAAAAGATGTTTGTGGACGCGCAGCGTGAATCGGTCGGGTTGCTGCCTCTCGGTGAAGAGCGCATATCGGCAAAGACGCCGTTGACTGGTCTGGTCGACCTGTACTCCGCTGATCTGGTGGCAATGGGCCGGGGCGAACAGTATGCCGCTGACACGTCCGCCCGCCTGCGACGGCTGATCACGGAATGCAAATGGCAATGGCTCCGGGATGTCCGCCCGGCCTCGTTTGTGACGTGGCGCGGAACGTTTTCCGGATCGCCGAAAACCCAGAAGGAATATCAGGCGAGCATTCACGCCTTCATGAACTGGTGTGTGAAGACGGAAAAGGCCGGAAGCAACCCGATGTCGAAGCTCGGCAAGCCGCGTACGGGAGTGCGCCAGCAAGTCCGGCCATCACGAGCGCTGTCACTCGATGAAATCCGCCGTCTGATAGCGGTGGCGGCACCGGATCACAGGCTTGCATATCTGGCGATGATCTACACCGGCCAACGATGCCAGGAACTGGCGTCACTCGTGTGGGGGGATGTCCGGACCGGGGCGGGAGAAAACATCC
>JAISAX010000959.1 GCA_031266495.1 Opitutaceae bacterium | reverse complement strand
CAACACCAACTCCCGCACCCCGACACGGGTGGCGGCGGCGGCCACGCCGCCGCCGCTGCTCTACGCCTTTTTCGACATCGGCCCTCGCGGCACCGATCACGATCATGCCGACCGCCTGCACATCTCGCTCTCGGTCGGCGCCAGTGATTTTCTCGCCGACAGCGGCCGTTACACCTACACGCCCGGCGCGTTTCGCGATTACTTCGCCGGGCCTGCCGGCCACAATGTCCTGCTCCTTGACGGACTCGGCTCCGACCAGGGACCGCGCGCCGTCACCGCTCCGTCCGCCGCCGGCTCTTTTGTCGCCCTGCCCGCCGCAACCACGGACGTCGCCGACATACCGTCCGTCGAAATCGCCTGGGGCGACACCACGTTTGCCTCCGGCTCCCGCCCGGCTTTCGCCGCCAATCCGCGCGCCGCCGACTGGCGACGCCTCGTCGCGCATGTGCCCGGCCGCGCATGGATCGTCGTTGACCGCGTCATCACGTTTTCACCCGCCACGCTCAGCACGCTCTGGCACTGGTCGCCCGGGTGCACGGTGGAGCCCGTTGCCGGTCAGCCCGATTCGCTGATCGTCTCCCGGCCATCCGCGACACTCCATGTCCGGCATGCCGCCAGCCAGCCCGCGCCTGCCAACCGCGTGCAACAGATCACCGCCCGCTCGCGCCCCTCGCCCCAAGGCTGGTACAGCCCGCGGTTCAACATGCTCGAACCGGCCACCTGCACACAGCTCGACCAGGCCGTCCGCGCTCCCCTGATCAACGTCTGGCTTTTTTCGCCCGTCGCTCTCCCCGGCACCTCGATCCGCGTTTCCGCAGACCACCGCATCATCGTGCAACTCGACCCTGCCACCGTCATCACGCTCGATCCGGAATCTCCCGGAAAATCGGCCGTGACAGCCGCGACGCCCTGAATCGCTTGCCCCCCCCCTTGCGCTTGTGTTTGCGAGGGCGGGGAGCCGACACGTAGGGGCGCACTTTTACTGTTTTGTGTGCCCGTGGCGTGATTTGCGGGGCACGTTCAGTGCGTCCCTACAAAAACGTCGTCCGCGTAACTTCAGTTACACCCTTCGCTGCCCGGGGTAGCTCTGTCGTCGGCAATCGCGGACAAAACCGGCACGGAGGTGCAAACGAACCTTGGCAAACGACAGGATGTCAGCACATCACTTGCGGAGAAATTTGTCGGGCACCCTTGATCCGGTTGCTTGTCCGGAGACAACCTCATGCGTCTTTTTTCACGTATTCCCCTCCTCTTTCTGGCAATTCTTTTGCCGGGTGACGTTCTGGCACAATCAGGCGTCCGACAGCCGCCTACCCGGCCGTCGGCAATAAAGCAGCAGCAGCAGCAACAACAACAGCAGCAGGCGCAGTCGGCGACTCCGGTGCGTCCGCGTCCGCAATCGTCAGCCGCCGCAGCAGCAGGGGCGGGGGCGGCGGCAGGGGCGGGGAGGGGGGGAGGGGGGGCCGGGACGTCCGAGGCAAACGGCGCGGACGGGCGCGCGGTGGACATCTGGTTCATCCCGCTGGAAGGGTTTTCGCCTGCGCGTGCCGCCGGGTTGCAACAGGTGTTTTCGCGAGAACTCGGGTTGACCGTGCGCGTCACCCCGCAGGTCCGGCGCGAGGCGGCGATGTTCAACGCGGCGTCGGGCCAGATGATCGCGGGCCGGGTTCGGGATTGTCTGCGGTCGCAAATGCCGGCGCTCGGGAATGTCGCGCCGGGGACGACGTTCATCGCGCTTGTCGGCGACGACCTCAACCTGGGAGATGCCGGCCAGCGTTACGTGTACTCGGCGCATTTCCCTCAACAGCATTTTTCCGTCGTCTCGCTTGCGCGGCTGCGCGATGCGTTTTACGGCACTCGCGATACGCCGGAACTGACGGAACGCCGCCTGTACAAGATCACCAAGGCGGCGATCGGCGCACAATATTATCGGCTGCCGCCGTCCGCCAGCCTGGACAGCGTGATGTTTTCTCCCGTCTCCACCCGTTACGACATTGACCGGCTCGGGACGGGTTTTTGAGGCGACGACCGACAGCATCCCTGCCGTCATGGACGACGAGCATCGGCGGGACGCCGGTTCCGGCGCGGATGCACGAGACCAGGCTGGCTTCGCGGGCAAAATGGATACCGTTTGCTGCCGGAGGGGCAGCACGCTTGTTTCCGGAAGCGGCTTTCGCTACCATGCCGACATGGTTTGGTCCCTCCCCCCCCCCCGCATGAACATTCGTGAACTCGCCAGAATCGCCGGTGTTGCCCACACCACCGTCTCCCGGGCGCTGCGCAACCACCCCAGCCTGCCCCGTGAGACCTGTATTCGTATCCAGAAACTGGCGACAAGGCACGGTTACGCGCCGCATCCGGTCGTCTCGCAGCTCATGACGCAACTGCCCCGCGTAAGGAGGCTGCCCCGTCCGGTGCTCGCCGCCATTACCTGCTGGCCCGACTGGCGGCGGCGGTCTCCTTTCAACAGCCTCATCTATCAAGGCATGGAGAAGCGCGCCGCCCAACTCGGCTACAGGATGGAGGAGTTCTCCCTGCTCGACGAGGATATGACGGCTCCCCGCCTTTCCTCGATTCTCTATGCGCGACGCATCGAGGGCGTGATCGTCTGTCCCTTCAAACAGGGACCCGTCCGGCTCGATCTCAAATGGGAATACTTCGCCGGTGTCGCCATCGGCCACTCGGTCGTTTCACCGGCGCTGCATCGCATCAGCCCCGGCTACTACGAGAACATGCTTTTGGCACTACGGGAGCTGAAGCGTCTCGGCTACCGCCGTATTGCGCTTGCACTCACCCCGGCCATTCGCGTCCGCACGGACGACGCCTACGTGGCTGCCTACGGCCTTTACGAACGCGATCTTCCCGCCCGGGAGCGCATCCCCGTCTTTTGTTCGGCCCGGGCGTCCGAAGTCAAACCGCGCCGTCGTCCCCTGCACGCTGATGAGTCGCTGGACATGCACTCCTGGCTGGATCCCGTTGCTGTGGCTTCCTGGCTGCGCCAGCACCGTGCCGACGTCCTGATCTGCAACTCCAGCCCGGCGCCCGCCGCGTTGCGCCGGGCTGGCCTGCAAATCCCTGGCGAGATGGCCTACCTCTCTCTCGACAACACGATTTTCCGGGAAGAAATCAGCGGCATCGATCTGATGCCCGAACAAATGGGCGCCGCCGCCATCGACATGGTCACCGCCCACCTGCACCGCCGTGAGTGCGGTCTGCCGGACACGCCCAAAATCATGTCCCTGCAAAGTCGCTGGAGAGCGGGTGTCACGGCCATCGCCCGCGAACTCACGGCACGGGAGTCTTGACCAGGCCGAATGGCTGCCACCGGGAGGAGGGAGGCGGACAGGCGCGCGGGAGGAGGGGGGGGGGGAGGGCAGTTACGCACCTGGTGCGTGACGAGGCCATTGATCCCTGCAACGCGCGCGATACGCCTGACCCGCAAACCTTCACCTCCCGTCTCATGAAAAAATCCCGACTCGCCCTTGCTCTTTTTGTCGTTGCCGGAGTCTGTGCGCAGGCTCAGGTCCTGATGCTCGATTTCGGCGCCACCGCCACGATCACCAACCCGGGCAATAGCCCTTGGCATGCCGCCAACACCGGGTTTACCGCCACGACCTGGAACCAGGTCACCAATGCGGACGTTGACTCCGGCTTGCTCTTCGCCGATGGCGCTGCGGCGACCGGAGTCACCGTCAATGTCGGTGGCAGCGCCAGCGCCTCCGCGTTGAACGTGATCGATCTGGCCCAGGTTCCCACAAGCAATGCTCTCGGCTCCAGCCCCGCCAGCAACACCGGTATCTATGCTGGCAATACGGTTGGCCGCGACGGCATCTTCATGACTCACGCGCTTGCCGGTCCCGTTCGCAATGTTGGCAGTGTGGGCGTCCAGGTCGGCGGCCTCTCTGCCGGCACCTACGACATCTACATCAGCGGACGCAACACCAACCTGAATAGCAGTTACCCCCAGGAGACGATCACCGCCTAGGCCGGCGTTTCCTCCACCACGGGCAACTTTGACTTTACCGACTACAGCTCGGGCGCGAACAATTTTTCCGGCAGCACCACCACCGCCTCCTGGATCGAAGGAGAAAACTACATCAAACTCAGCGTTACCCTCACGGCGGAGCAGGTGCTCAACATCGCCACCTCGGGTGCCGGCAGCACCGGTGGAGGCAGCACCATTGACGAACGCGGGTTCCTCAACTCCGTCCAGATTGTCTATACCGGAGCGATTCCCGAGACCTCGACCTGGGCAGCCCTCTGCGGCCTTACGGCGCTGGCCGGAGCCTTCGTGCTTCGCAGCCGCCGGTAAACAGTCGCCGGGTTTCAATCATCCCGGTTCCTGCGATGCCGGCGACTCTCCGGGCTGCGTCCCTTTTCTTTTGAATCTCCCCCATCAAAAAATCCGTTCCACCTCTCCCTTTTCTCTCCCCGTGCATCCGCTCCATCCTCTGAAACCCGCCATGCTCCTGAAACCCGCCGCCCTCCTGTTCGCCGCGTCCCTTGTCACGGCCCACGCCGCCACTCTGTCATTGACCGAAAAGCAGGTCGAAGAAGCCAGGCGAGGCTCGGCCGAAGCACGTCTGGAATCGGGGGCGGTACGACTGCGCTTCGACAATCCCCGGGGCGATTCCGGCCTCCGCCTGCGTCCCCCCGAGGGGCAGCCGTATTGGGATTTCGGAGACGGTAAAATCCTCGCCGCTGACGTGGAAAACCTCTCCGCCGACAAACAGCTTCGCCTCACCCTGCACATTTCCAGCGGCAAATGGGGCGAGAAAATCTTTGGCCGGACCAAAACCGGCATCGCACTCAATCCCGGCGAAAAGCGCACCATGCACCTCCCCCTCCTGCACCGCGCCACCTGGGAAACACCGGAAGGTATCCGCACTCCCAGGGTGCTCGATACCGACAAAATCAACTGGATCGAATTCTTCATGGAGTGGCCCTTTGAAGGCCCGCAGCCTGGCTTGGTCGATTGCCGCATCTCCAACCTCCGCCTCGACGATGCGCCCGCCGGCAGCCCGCTGGCCGTCTCGTCCATCGCGCCCGTTCCGCCAGCCAGCAGGTTTTTCCCCTTCATCGACATCTACGGCCAGTACAAGCACGCCAACTGGCCCGAAAAAATCCGCACCGACGCCGACCTGACAAAAGCGCACCAGGCCGAACTCGCCGAACTGGCCGCGTCCACCCGTCCGGCCGAATGGAACCGTTACGGCGGCTGGGCCAACGGCCCCCGGCTCGAAGCCACCGGCAACTTCCGCACGGAAAAATATCAGGGCAAATGGTGGCTGGTGGATCCCGAAGGCCGGCTCTTTTTCTCGCAAGGCATCGACGTCCTCATCGCCCACACCGACGCGACCAAATCGACCCGGCACGAAAAGTGGTTCGACTTCCCCGTGAAGGCCGCCGAACTCCCCTTCACCGACTGGAATCTCCGCAAAAAGTATGGACAGGACAACTACGCGCCCGCCTTTTACGAAACCCTGACGCGTCGCCTCGAAGCCTGGGGAATCAACACGATCGGCAACTGGGGAAAAGCCGACCTCATACTCCTCGGCAAGACGCCCTACACCCTGCAACTCACCGACTATAACCGGAATCTCCCTCGCATCGCCGGCAGCAAGCTCAAGTTCTACGACGTCTTCGACCCCGCTTACGCCAGAGCCATGAAGACGCTCATTTCCGACAAGGCCGCCAGGCGCCCCGAGGTCATGAAGTCGCTCACCGACCCCATGTGCATCGGCTACTTCATCGACAACGAACTCAATTTCGGCAATCGCGGCAGCCGCCAGACGTTTACGGACGACGTTCTCAAGAGCCCCGCCAAACAGGCTGCGAAGCGCGAATTCGTGGATAACCTGCGCGTCAACTACATCACCATCGATCGCCTCAACAAGTCATGGGAAACGGACTACGCCGACTGGACCGCCGTCCTCGATCGCACCGTCGTCCCGAAGTCCGGCGGCTACCGGACCGACGCCGACGCCTTTTTCGAGAAAGCCGTCAACCAGTACTTCCGCCTCTGCCAACTGGCCGTCAAAGGCTCCGCCCCCCACCGCCTCTATCTCGGCACCCGTCTCATCGGGACCGATGCCACCCGCAAGGTGCTTTTCGAAGCCAGCCAGAAGTATTGCGATATCCTTACTGTCAACATTTACGCCCCTGGCGCCGCCAATCTCCGGACGGAAGGGTTTCCCGACATGCCCGTCCTCATCGGCGAGTTTCACTTCGGCATCTTCGACCGCGGCCTGTTCTCCGCCAGCCTTGCCCCCGCCGGCATCACGCAACAGGAACGCGCCCTCGCCTACACCCGGTTTCTCCAGGGGGCGCTCGTTCACCCGAACATCGTCGGCACGCACTGGTTCCAGTTCCGCGACCAGCCCCTCACCGGACGCTGGGACGGCGAAGGTTATCCCATCGGTTTTGTGGACGTGGCCGACACGCCGTATCCGGAAATGACCCACGCCTCCCGTGAGGTCGGCGAGGGCATGTATCGCTACCGTGAACGCGGCAAGCTGCTCAATCCCATGAAATAACCCGCCTCCCATCGATCCGGCGCTTCCATCAAGATCCTCCACCATAACCCACCCATACCATGTCTACATCAAATCCATGCTCCCCCCGGCCGGTCAGGTACCACGCATTCACCCTGGTCGAACTCCTCACCGTCATCGCGATCATCGGCATCCTGGCGGCGATCATCATTCCCACGGTGGGCAAGGTTCGCCAGATTGCCCGGCGCGCAGTGTGCGCCTCCAATCTTCGCCAGATCGGCATCGCGACTTTTAACTTTGCCGCGGACAACAAGGATTGGCTGCCCGGGTATCAGCGAACCGACAACTCGAATGGCCTGGATCAAACGGCCAAGCCCAAGGGGTATGTTGGCGGCGGACAGTTGATGGTTTATCTGAACAGTTATCTTGGAGGCACCGGATCATCCGGTTTGTTGATGAACAGGATATTTGTGTGCCCGGCCAACACGATGGCGGTTGATCAGTTTGCAACATCCAGTGATCAACCTCTCGCGTCCTGGTACATCGGGCTGAAGGCCCGGCTGACAACCAGTGCCGTTTTGAAAAATGCCATCGGCTGGAGCGGCAACGGCAGTCTGTCGGTGAAGATCATGCAACTGGAGAACCCCAAGGCTGCCGTCTATCTTTCCGATCAGGATGCGGAATTGATCGAGGTGGGAATGAAGGACCTGAAAAATGCGGTATTCCCGAAATCTCAGTACAGCCACTTGCTGCCGCCTGCCGCTGTGCATGGCAATGTCCGCAATGTCCTGTATTTTGACGGACATGTGCAGGCGGTTGGCAAGGATGTCGATCCTCATGAAAAGTTGTAGTCTGTTTCCCGCGACACGATACTCCGGATTTATCTTTTTCTTCGAGTGTTTCTTCATCGGAGGAGGGGGGGGGGGGGGAGCGGCTCTGCCCCGACGGGGTATGCGGGACTGTGAATAAAAACATGAAAAGCATGAAAAACATGATCTTGGCGTGAAACGCGAAAACATCGGTAACACCATCGGGCTGCTGCTCCTCCTCGGCTGTTTCAGCTTCGCGCTTTTCAAGGTGTTTTCCCGCACTCGCGCCGAAGCCGCCGACGGCGAAGTCATACGCTTCGCCCACTGGCAACTCGAGGGTGGCCTGCGCAAGGCTTTCGACGTCCTCGCCCGCGATTACGAAAAACTCCACCCCGGCGTGAAGGTCGAGCAGCTCGCCATCCCCGAGCGCACCTACGCCCAGTGGGTCCAGACGCAGCTCATCGGCGGCACCGCCGCGGACATCCTCCAGCTCGGCCGCCTCAGTGCCGGCGAAGACGAGATGCTCGCCCGCTTCTTTCTTCCCCTCTCCGGCCTCGTCGAGCAACCCAACCCCTGGAACAAGGGCACCGACCTCGAAAACACCGCCTGGCGCAACACCTTTGTCGATGGCCTCGCAGGCGGTTTCAACTACCGCGCCAACCTTCTCGAATACTACGGCGTGGGCATGTCCATGTTCACCACCCGCGTTTATTACAACGTCTCCCTCTGGAAACGCATCCTTGGCGACACGCCCGTCCCCGGCGATTTCGACCAGTTTATCGCCATCTGCGACCGTGTCCGCGACTATGCCGAAAACACCGGCTCCGGAATCATCCCCGTCGCCGGCTCCAAAGCCAACGGTCCCCCTCTTGTCGATCGTCTCGCCGCCAGCCAGACCCAGCGCCTCGCCCGTACCGTCCTGCGCAACTACACCATGAAACAATCCCCCGCCGAGATCGGCATCAGTTATCTCCGCGGCGACTGGACCCTCGACACCCCCGCCATCGAAAGCGCCTTCACCATCATGCGCGACGTCGGACTGCGCCTCCAGCCTGGCTACATGTCCATCACCCGCGAGGACTCCACGTTTTACTTCGTGCAAGGCCGCGCCCTCATGATCGTCGCCGGCAGTTGGGACGCCCCCAGTTTCCGCCAGCAGGCTCCCTTCGGGATACAGGTATTCAATATTCCGGTACCAGAGCGCGCTCACCCCAGGTATGGCGCCAACGTCTATGGACCCCCTTCCGAAGCCGCCACCGAAGTCGGCCTCAGTTTCGGGATTACCCGCCAATCCTCCCGCCGCGAACGCGCCATCGACTTCCTCCGGTTCATCACCTCCAAAGCAGCCAACACCCGGTTCACCGAACTCAGCGATTGGCTTCCCGGCATCGTCGGCGTGAATCCTCCGCCTTTTGTCCAGCCCTTTCTCCCTCTCGTCGAGGGCTATGTGAACGGCTTTGGCATCGGCAGCATCGGAGCCAACACCAAACGCATCATTGAAAACGCCAACACCCACCTCGTGCAACCCTCCGGCTCCGTCGAGGAATTCAAGGCTGCCATCGGGCCCGGCCTCCTCACCGCCATCCGCCAGGATCTCGCCCGCCAGGCCCGCCTCTCCCGTCTCGCCATTGGCCGACAGGATCTCTTTCTCGCCGCCAACAACGAACTCCTTTCCCGCCCCGGCACCGATAACAAGGATATCCAGCGCCGCATCGCCGAAACTATCGAGGCCCAAAACGAGCAGGAGGGAACCCGCGCCTGGATTCAGAGCGAACTCGATCGCCGCTGACAGAAAGCGCCAGCGGGAATCCGTATTCAGGTTTGCGCATCAGCCGCCCTGCCGTGCCACACGGCGACGCAGGCACGCCAGAACCGCGGCGCCGGAAAACAGCAGCGCCCAGGCGCCGGATTCGGGAACGACCGCCACCGTATTGAAGCCGGGCAACACGCCGCCGCCGAGCTGGTAGTCGTGGGAAAAGTGATTGTAGCCGCCGACCAGCAGCCGGCCGGGAGTGGTCCCGAGCAGGGCCTGCGCGACGAAGGACTCCGGCTGGAAAACCACGTCGAACTTGTAGATCAGGTATTCCGCACCTGTATCCGTGAAATTCGGTCCTGTACTGGCAAACAAATACACGTTTTGACCGGCAAAGGGATTGGACGTGGCGCTGACCGAGGTCTGGAAGAGGCCGTCGTAGGCGCCGTCCCAGCTTTGCATGTCGCCCCGAGCTCCGTATTGAACAAAGCTACTGTCGAGCAACCCAAGGTCGCCGGCCGCCCAGGCCGCCGCGATCCCTGCGTCGTCCAGGCTGAAATAACCGAGGCGAAGATTGCCAGTGGTCGCGCCGGAGAGCAGCGCGCCGCCGGCATCGAACAGTCCATAGCCGGCCGTTTCGTCCGTGGTCAGGTTTTGCAGAAGGATGGGACCGGCCTGCAGGGACAGGATGCCAAACAGGCCGGCCGGGATGAACTTGAGCAGCTTCATGTTATTTGTTCGTGAGACTTTTCGGATTACCAAGGGCGCTCGCGGTCGATGGTGACCGGAAGGCTTTTTCTGAGGATGAAGAAGCCGGAGGGCACCTCGACAGAATCGCAGGGCGCCGGGCCTCCGCCAACGCGCCGCCAGCCGATACCGTTGATGCCGCCGCTGGCGTAATACCAGGTTTCCAGGATACCATCGCCATCGGTGTCGAAGTGGATGTGATCCGCACTCGCCGTCGTGCCGGCGCGGATACTGCGATCGGGCCGGTCGGCCTGGTAAAGGTCGCTTGCCCCCAAGGTGACGCCAGCGGCGAACACCGTGGCATACGCGGCAAAACCCTCTTCAACCACCAGGCTGACGCGGGCTTCCTGCACGCCGCCGGTCAACTCGATCCCGGCGGGGCCGGGACTGCGTTTCAGCACGCTTACCCCGTCCGTAAAATAGATCGGATAGTCGCCAAAATCCTGCGCGCCTTTGCCCGCCGCCCGCCAGCCGGCGCCGTTGATGCCTCCGGTGGCGTAGTAGAGGCTCAGTGTATCGCCGCTTCCTGTGGAGTCGCGCACCATTACAAGGTCGGCCGTGGCGGCCGGCCCTCCGGCGAGCACTTCCCCGCCCGTCCCGAAGATGTCAAGGAGGGTGGGCAATTCCGTGATCCGGATCGTGTCCTCGCCGGGAGCCAGCCGGCTTGTGAGGTCGTCGGCCAGGGTCAGCACGGAGCCGTCGCGGCCGGTGATGCGGGTGTGTACGCCGGCGTGGGAACCGCCGGTGACGAGCAGCGCGTAGGCGCGGCCGGCGTCCATGCGCGGGTCGAGGTCCACCGCGTCCACGGTCACGGTGTTCGTGCCCACCGCGGAGACCGGGCCGGTGTAGGCCGGTTTCGCGATCAGGTTGATCCCGATCACGCCGGTCGCCCCGTCACCGGGGAGGCGCAGGGTGGTGACGCCCTGCGGGGTGGTGACCGCTGTCTGGCCGTCGGCGGTCACTTCCAGCCGCGCGAAGCGGCGGTCGCCTTCGCCGCGGGGAATGGCGACGGTGACGCGTTCGGTCGCGCCCTCGTCCTCCACACGGGTTACGACCACGCCGGCGTCGCTCCAGCTTTCCGGCGCGAGGGTGTCGCTCCAGGTCACGGTGAACACCACGCCGTCCGCGAGGGCCGCCTTGTTGCGGGGCCAGGTGAATTCGAAAAACTCTCCCGGCTCGTCCAGCGCGATCTCGCCAGGCTCGATGCCGGGCACGCGCGGATCGGTCGTGCCGTCGCCGGTCGCGAGTTTGAGCAGGTTGGCGATTCCGTCTCCGGCCGGCGCGGCCAGATTGGCTGCGTCGCCGGCGTCTTCCGTAGTGCCGAACCATTGCAGCCTCCAGGCCTGCGGAGCCGGATCGGAGGGCGCCCCCGGCCACCATTGCTGGCCGGGCAATCCGGAGAATTCCTGCTGGATGATCCGGGCTCCGTTCGCGGTCGATGAGTCGGCGACCGCGAGGACGAGGCCGGTGTTGGCCGAGACGAGCTTGTAGTAGCCGGAGTCCGTCGGCACGGGGATCCACCGCTGGTTCGCGGAAGACGAGTTTAGCGAATACATCTGGATGTGGTCGCCGCTCAGCACGAAGCCGGCGGCCTGGTCGATGGCCTTGCCGGTCTGGGCGCTGGTGACCGTGTATTGATTGGCGCCCCGGTGCGTGAACACCCACTGCTGGTTGCCGGTGCCCGCGTAGCCCCACTGCTGGATTTTCGCGCCGTTGGCGGTCGAGGCGTTCACGACATCCATCGCCTTGCCGCTGTTGCGATTGATGATCTTGCAGGTGCCGTTGGCGATCAGCCCGGAGGAAACCGGGACAAACTCGATCCAGTTCAGATTGAAGCCCGAGGTGATCGTTTCGAAACGCAGGATTTGCTGACCGGGGACGAGATCGACGGTTTTCGAGAGAGTGGTCCAGGCCTGGTAGTCGCCGGTGGCCGGCACCGCCCAGGCCCCCGTGAGATCCACACCCGCGAGTCGCAGGCGCAGGCTGCCGCTCGCGGTCGGCGCGGCCACGCGAACGTTGAGGGTGTAGCGGCCCGGATTCTTGACGTTGACGGTGTATTCGAGCCATTCGCCGGTGCCGATCCAGCCGACGTTGTAGCCGCCGCCGGTATCCGAAGTGGCCTGAATGTCCACGTCCTCGCCCGGCCGATACTGGTTTCCCGAGTTGCCGGACGTGGTGTCGTGGTAGGCCTTGCCCGGGCCGCCGTTGTCGAAATCCTCCGCCTCGATGCGGGTGGTGACCGTCGAGCGGATCGCGCGCGGTTCTCTGCCGTTGCCATACACGCTGCGCGAGCCGGAAGGCCAGGTGCCGAAGTCGGGCGTCCAGACGACGCCGCCGTTGTCCAGCCTGTCCTTGAACCGGGTATCATCCATCACCCTCGCGAGCGAAAGAAACGTCAGCCAGGAGACGCCGAGGCGCTCGAGATCGCCCGTCTCGTCCACGCTTTGGTAGAGCGAGGGAGGATCAACGAGATCGAAATCGCCCGTGCCCCAGGGCCAGCGATAGAACTCGGTCTGGAAGCAGGCGTAGCCCGCGTTCATGACCGCTGTAAGGCAGGCCCGGGTGGCGTCCGGTCCATATTCGCCATAGCCGTGAAAGGCGATGGCGGCATTGCTCCAGTCGATGGTGCTTCCGAGGGCGGCGATGTCGGCGAGGACGCCCGTGGAATTCTGAAAAATCGTGTAGCTCATCAGGAGCACGGGTGTGTGGGGAGCAGCGGCGCGGATGATGTTCCAGGCGGCCTTCTCCATGTCGATCACGCTGGCGGATACCGGAGGGCGGACGACGGGTTCGTTCTGGATCTCGTAGATCACATGCGTCTCGTTCGCGTAACGGGGCGCGTAAAAGGTCCAGAAATCCTGGACGAACGCAACGTTCACCCCGCCGCCGCCGATAGTGATGACGAGATAGAGATCGTTGTCGCGCGTCATCTGCACGACCTGGTCGAGAGCGGCGTAATGCCTGCCGGCGGCATAGCCGTAGTCGGCGCGCTCGGCGTAGCAGTGAATGGCGTTGAGCCCGCGGGTCTTGATGCCCTGGACGGCGGACAGGGTGGGCACGTTGCCGGTTTCGGTGCTGATGATGGCGCCGCGAATCAGGGTGCCGGTGTCGGTGACGAACGTGGTCCCCGCGGCATTGATGGAGGGCCGGCCTCGCGCCGCCTCGGCGTTTCCGGCGAAGGCGAGCGAGATGAGGGCCGCAAGGAGGGCGCAGCTCCGCTTGATGAATCCTGGCAGGGACGGGGGACGTGGGGCGGGGTGCATGGCGATGGGAGGGTCAACGCGGTTTAAGGAAAGTCGCGGCCGTAGTGGGCGGCCCTGCAAAATAATTTCCGGATACAGTCGAACGTATCCACTGCTTGTCGTTGTCGAACACGATGTGCCCGACTGTGCGGTCGCCGACGGTGATCACTCCGCGGTCGCTGGCGATGCGCGTCTGGCCAAAGGTGGCGGTGGCGCCGGGGCCGTCGGCGAGCTGGCTGTCTTTCCAGTTGCCGGGGGTGGTCCAGTTGCCGCCTTTGCCGTTGGTCCATTCGCCATCGACGGCGGCGGTGGCGATGGAGACGCCGGGAAGGCTGAAGGACTGGAGACCGAGGGCGGCGAGGGAGAGGATGCCGAGTCGCTTCATGAGTCGAGGTGGTGACGATGTATCCGGAAAATCATGCCCTCCCGGGCAGGCCGGGAGGGCATGAGCGAACGACAGGGGTTAGGAACCGTAATGAAATGACCCGTGCAAATTTGCTTGGTTTTGAAGAGCGAGCCAGCGTCGCTGACTCGGTCATTTACCTCGGTAAACTCTCTCATCAGCTCCTTGGCTCCCTCTTCAATCCCGGCGCATCTTTGCTCTGTTTATTTCATTACAGTTTCTTAGTCACAACACGCCCTGTCGTTTGCCGGCCCGTCCGTCGGGCGCTTGTTCAGGAAGAGGGTTCAGACGGGGGATTTTTGTAGCAGGGCGGTGCTGTAGAATTCGTAGGAGGCGTTCGGGTCGGGAACGTCAACGACGTGCACGGTGAAGCGCACGGGATAGCCGCTGCCGGGCAGGTGTTTTGCGAAATACGCAGGGTAGGCGCGGGCATAGGCGGCGCGGATGCGCTTCAGTTCATCGCCGTAAGCGACGGGGTTGGTCACGGGGTTGGGCGTCCTGGGCTGGCAGCCGAAGACGTGCATTTCGATGAAATCGAGTTTTTGCAGCGAGTCGCAGATTTGTGCCTCGCGCAGCCACGCTTCCCAGACGCCGAAGGCGCGGGGAATTTCCTCGTCGGGATTCATCGTCACGAGGTCGGGCAGGCCGCAGTTGCGGGTCGCGGATTCGCCGCCGGTAATGCCGGAGAGATACACTTTCAGGTCACCGTTGCCGATGTCCTCGGTGATGATGAAGGAAAAGAGCGGACGCTCCTTGCGATAATAGTAGGTGAGACGTCCGCAGCGTTTGATGTCGAATGCCATGATGGGTTGTGGTGTCGGTGGATGGCGGATGGTGGAAGGGGCGGAAACGGGAGGGAGGTCAGAGGAGCAACATGCCGCCGTCGATGGTGAGGGTGGAGCCGGTGACATAGCGGCATTGCGGGGAGGCGAAAAAGGCGACGGCCTCGGCCACGTCGGCGGCGGCGCCGATGCGGCGGGCGGGGATTTTGGCGAGGGTTTTCTGTTTGTAGGCGTCGTCGGCCAGGATGCGTTTCGTTGCCTCGGTGAGGATCGCGCCGGGCGATACGCCGATGACCGCGATGCCGCTCGGGGCGAGTTCGAGCGCGAGCGCCTCGGTGAGCATTTTCATGCCTGCCTTGGAAATGCAATAAACGGAGTTGCCCATCATGGCGCGGGTTTCGTGAACGCTGCTGATGTTGATGATTTTGCCAATGACGTCGCCGGCCCCGGCAGCGCCGTTGCGGCGGGCGGCGTTCGTGAGCATGGCGCGGGCGGCGGCCTGCGCGAGGAAGCAGGCGCCCTTGAGGTTGGGCGTCATGACGCGATCCCAGTCGGCGGGCGTTGTTTCGAGAAAGGGTTTGCGGATACCGGTGCCGGCGTTGTTCACGAGGAGGTCGAGGCGCCCGAAGTTTTCGAGCGCGGTGGCGATGAGGCGTTCGTGGCTGGCGAGGTCGCCCGTGTCGCCCTGCACGGCAACGGCGCGAGGCGCGTCGGAGTCCGCGCCGGCGGCTTCGTTGATGAGGCGGATGGCGTCGAGCGCGGCCGTTTTGTCGGAGCGGTAGTTCAGGACGACCGACGCGCCACGGGCGGCGAGTTTTTCCGCGATGGCGCGCCCGATGCCGGTGGCCGATCCGGTAACGATGGCAACGTGTCCGTCGAGCGGGGGGAGGGCTTCGCCGTTGCCAAACGTCGCGCATCCGGCGTCCGGCGCTTCGTTTCGGATATCGAGGGAGGGGGCCTGGTTCATGGTTCTATGTGTAAACAGGTTGATGGTTGAAATCGGGCCCACACAAAGGCGGCGGCGGGGGCGTCACGCCGGCATCCCTTTGCGCCGGTGACGCGCCGGTCGCCCTTGTGTGAGGCAAACGGATCAGATGCCTCCGACGAGCGGATACCAGTCAGGGCGGCGCGGGTCCTGGTGGAAACGGGCGTAGTAGTCGCCGCGTTTTTCGTATTCGCGCTGGTATTTTTCCATCTTGTCCTCGTCGAGCGTGACACCGAGGCCGGGTCCTTGCGGCGGGGCGAGCGTGCCGTCGGCATAGGGAATTTTTCCGCCGTCGATGATGTCGTCGGTCAGGTAATTGTAAACCGTGTCGCCCGCGAAGGTCATGTGCGGGATGGTGCAGGCGGTGTGGAGCATGGCGGCGAGTTCGACGCCGAACTCGGAACCGCTGTGCATGGAGACGCCAAGCCCGAAGGTGCGGAGCGTGGCGCAGAGGTCTTTGACGCCTCGCGGGCCTTCCCAGTAATGCAGGTCGGTCAGGACGATGTCCACGGCGTCGCGGCGGATGGCGGGAGCGAGGTCGTCAAATTTTGCCGGATACATGTTGGTGGCGATGGGAATGCGGACTTGTTTGCGCACAGCCGCCAGTCCCTCGATGCCCCACGCGGGGTCTTCGTAGTACTCGAGGGCGAGCGGTTCGAGGCGGCGTCCGATGCGCACCGCCGTCGGCACGCTCCACACGCCGTTGCAATCGAAGCGGAGCGCGACGCCCGCGCCGAGGCGCTCGCGGCACATTTCCATGACGCGCACTTCGGTGTCGGGGTCCACGACGCCGCCCTTCATCTTGATGGTGCGCACGCCGAGCGTGGAGCAGAGTTCCCCGGCCTGGCCGGCGAGGTCTTCGGCGCGGGTGTCGTCGCCGCCGTCGCCGGGGCGGTCGTAGCGCCAACTGATTTCCGCCATCATCGGCACGCGGTCGCGCACCGCGCCGCCGAGCAGGTCGCTCATCGGGCGCCCCAGCACTTTGCCCTGAATGTCGAGGCAGGCGATTTCAAGCGCGCCGTAAATGCGCGAGTTGCTCATGTAGTAGATCGAGCGCAGGCATTTTTGTTTGATGATTTCGAGGTGAAACGGGTCGAGGCCGACGATGCGCGGCTTGAGTTTCATCAACGCGCCACGCTGGTCGCCGCCACCTACTTCGCCGAGGCCGACAACGCCGTCGTCGGTAAAAATCTCGACGATGTTGCGGATAAAGTATCCGGGGTGCACACCAGTGTTGTGGCGCAACTGGCAGGTGAGCGGTATCGCCACGGTGCGGACTTTCAGGTCGGTGATCTTCATAAATTGCGGATTGCGGTTTTCGGAGGGAGGGAGGGGGGGGGGGGGAGAGGACGGGGAGATTGTGCGGGCGTTACCACTTCGCAAAATCTTCCACGAAGGCGGCGATGGCGGGGATGATGCCCTCGAAAAAGCGGCGGCCTTTTTCGGCAGTGGCGAGTTCGGGCTGACCCACAGTGCCGTTGCCGGTGACTTCGTGAAACTCGCTCACGAAGCAGGCGGGGCGGGCGTATTGCATGTCGTTTTGCCGATACGGGTCGCCGGTGCGGCGGCAGCCGTCGT
Organism: Opitutaceae bacterium; assembly: GCA_031266495.1. Next base: position 18,220 of record JAISAX010000959.1, on the reverse strand, counting down.
TGCGAGCGCGGTCCATGTGCACTTTTTCCGGATACAGGTGCAGCATCAGCGAGGTTTCCAGTTCGCAGGCGTGACCGATGCCGCCGATTGGCGACTCGCGTACGTCGCGGATGGTTTTGGCCGCGAGTGTCCAGTAAGCGGCGAAGGCGGTCTTCAATGCGGGGAATTGCGATTTGATCTCGCGCATGGCGGCTTGCGCCGGAATGCCGTTGCCGCCGTGTCCATTGAGCAGAAACAGGCGCGTGCCATCCATCGCGACGACGCTTTCGGCGAGCGCGATGAGGAGCTGGATATACGGCATCTGGCGGACGTTGAGCGTGCCGGGGAACGCGAGGTGGTGAGTGGAGTGCCCCGTCCAGAGCGTGGGCAGGAGGAGGATTTTTTCGGGCAGTCTCTTTTCGAGGGCACGGGCAATGGCGGTGACGAGGTCGGTGTCGGTCGTGAGCGGCAGATGCGGGCCGTGCTGTTCAAACGAGCCGAGCGGCAGGACCACCACGCGCCCGGCGGGCGAGGCGGCGCGGACTTCGGGCGAGGTCAGTGTTTCGATGCGCATGGGGAAAGGGGATAACGGCCAGGGGAGGAGGGACAAAAGCCGTTTATCCCTGAAGCTGTTCAGCCGGCGCCGGGAAAGCGGCGTTTCCCGGTCGTCCGCCGGCATTCTGGCAGGTCAACAGGGCTTCCGCCATTTCGGCTTCGCAGAGCATGGTTTGACGGAAACGCGTCCCGGTCGGCGGTTCGGAGGCGTGCATTTCCGTCAACGGGGTTTCACGGATGGCGTGTTGAAGCGCGTCGAAGCGCGTTTGCAGCGTTGCGAGGTCAAGCTCGGCGTCGCCGTCGAGGAGCGCGTTCACCGCCGTGCCCCAGGTTCGGGCGACGGGGATATAAAAATGTTTCGCGATTTCGTATTGCCAGGAGGCGCAGTAGTGGTTGGCGGCGTTGGCGACGAGTGTTTTCGGGAAACACGGGTTGATGGCGTGCGTGGCTTCTTGATGCGCGAGCGTGGCGTTCATCGAGTAGTCATCGTGCAATGACAACACGTCGGCGAACCTTTCCACCTGCGTCAGGTGTGCCGTCGCGGCGCCGCGAACGGCGTTTTTCAACGCTTCGTTCGCCGCGTCTTTTTTCCATTTTGCGAGGGCGATGTTGAGGCGGACGACGGCAAGCGTGATCAGGCGCGAGGCAAGCGTGCGCGCCACGTCGAGGGCGTCGCGTTTGACAAACGGCTTGTCGTCGGCGAACGGGATTTCTGCCAGTGCGCGGAAGATTTCCGGCGCAGGGGCGAGCTTTTCGGCGTAGCGTTTTCCGGTCGCGAGCCAGTCGCGTTGCGGGTCGAAAAAAACTTTCGGCCCGGGGAAACACCAGAGTTTTTCCGGCACGTAGTTTTCACCGTGCCACGGGTAGGTGCAGGGGAGAAATTGTCGCCAGATGAGGCGCATTTTTCCGGCGTCGCTGCGGTAGCGGTCGCGGCAGAGGCGTTCGAGCGCGGGTTGCGGGGAATGGTCGCCGCCGTGCCACGCGTTGTGGGTAAAATATTCGAGCATGAGGATGTCGGCGTGCGACACCTCGGGCCAGAAGAGGTAGCCCTTGCAAAACGGGTCGCTGGCGGCGACGGCGAAGCGTTTTTCGAGGAGCGTGTAGTTGGCGCGAATGTCAGCGGCGGCTTCCAGCGCCTCGAAGATCCCGAAGGTGTAGGGGAATTTCCCGACAACGTCCCAGTTGGTGAAATTGTTTTCGGCCTGGTAGCCGTAGGTGCGGTCGTAACCGGCGTCGGCTTCGTAGTCCCAGAGGAGAGTGTTGGCGGGGTTGAGTTCGCGGAGCAAGGCGGGGACTTCGTCGGGGTGCCAGTTGTTGAAAAGATCCCAGCCGGCGAGGAGGATTCTGGCGTTGGGGTAACGTTTTAAAATGCCCGCGATGAGGCGGCGGTAGGTGTAGAGTTTGATTTCGAGGTTTTCCTTGCGGTCGCTGCTGAAATCGCGTTCGGCCAGCCCGATGGTGTGAAACAACTCCGGCGCGCCATAATGCTCGATGTGCGCCTGCGTAAGGCGGAAATAATGGTCGAGCATGGCGTCGTCGCGGATGTCGAAAACGAGTCCGGTTTGCTCGACGTAATTGCCGGCGGTTTGAGCGAGGAGGCGGGGGTTTGCTTTTTGCAGAAACGCGAGCGGCGTGCGGCTATACCAGTGCGTTATTGTCCCGAAATCCTCCGGGTGCATCAGGTCGCGGTCGCGGGCATATTGCAGGATGTGACGGCGCAGTTCGCCGCGGTATTTCAGCGGCCACGCCGACGTGCGGTCATCGTAATCGCTGCCGGCTTCGGGCAACGGGGCGTCGTCGGGCGGATACGGCACGATGTCGGGGAACGCCTTTTGCCAGACGTCGTCCATGCCGATGCGGAGCATGAAGACGTTGAGGCGTTTCTTGACGAGCCAGTCGATTTCGCGCTCCCAGTCCGCCGCATTCCAGTGCTCGGCCTGGAAGCGGTGCAGCCCGCGATGCGCGAAGTAACGCAGCCCGCGATACTCGAAACGCGGCGTCTCGGCGAGGTCGAGACCGGTGAAGTCGGATGCGGCGGCGGGCATTTTCGGGACGACGTCGCCGTCCCAGAACCACGAGCAGCCGGCGCGTGTCTCAAAGAAATGATACACGGCGTAGAGGGTGGCGCGAGGGCGCCCCCCGGCGAGAAAGAGCAGGTCGCGCCCGTTGGCGGCGTCGCGGGCGGAGAGAAGGTGAAAATCGTCCGTGCCGGTGCGGATGCGGAAGGGCGCGATGATTTTTTGTTCGATGCAATCGCGGCAGAAGCGGTTGACGGCGTCGGAGCCGATGACGATGAGCGAGGCGGTGGCGTTGCTGGCGGCGGCAGCGGCGGCACGGGGGATGATGGGCAAACGTTCGCCGGTGATTTGCTGGTAGTACTTCTGAAATTCGGCGGCGGCGATGTCGCAGGCCTTGCCGCCGTTTTCAGGCTTCAGAATAAGGACGCGGGGATGGGTCATGGCTGGCTTACATGTTTACGTTAAAAGCTGATGTCTGCGTAACATCAGTTATTATTTCGCCGTCCGATCAAATCCTGAGGCACTGTTTGGATACTTGCTATAAATCTCATACGGCATCGGGCGCACCGATGCATCGAAGTAAAGAACCATCGCCGCATTGCCTATCAAGGGCTTTCCGGGAGTAAACTGTTCACCGCCTATGACATCGCATCCAATGGCCGTCGTGGATTCCCAAGGCACGGTATCGTAGCGAACGGAAAGAAGATAAGGATAATCGGTCCAGTTAACTTCTCTGGTGGACGGGCCATCTGGATTGAGCGGATTAAAAAAAACAGGTAAACGGCCTTCCCCTTCTGCCTCTGTTTTCATTGGTCTTTTCCCGGCAGGAATCCCCATGTATCCATCGTATTGCAGCTTCCCGAAACCGACTCCATCCTTGACCGGGCCTCCTTCCCAAAGCGACTTGTTTTCCGGTAAAGCGAGCGGGAGATGACTCAGGGGAAGTGGCGGGCGATTTTTGTTGTCCACCATAAAGATGTTAAAGGCGACACCGATCTGGCGCATATTGCTCACGGACTGCGCTTGTTTTGCCCGTGAACGAACTGCTCCGACAGTTGGAATCATGATGGCTGCAAGAATCCCGATGATGGCGATCACCGTGAGCAGTTCGATGAGTGTAAACGCACGATCGGATGTATGCCATGTCTGATCTTTGCGTTTTGCGATATGCGGGAGCAGGCGAGCTTTCATGATATGTCGTGAATGAATTATGGATTGAACGGATTGGATGATGTTCGCAATAATCTGGGTCGCATCGGATCAAGCATTACAGCGGAGGGATCGACTTGCTCGTCGTTGAGAATATCCCGAAGAGGACCGTTTACAGGTATGGAAATACTTTCCTGTGCTTTCTTCATGTTATTCAGGGCGATTAACCATGTGTCCCCGTCTTTCACCGTCCGGTGCGGGATTCCCCATGCCCGTTTCCCTGTAATATTGGAACAGATTTTGAGAGAGGTTATGTTTTCTCTTCTTAAAATGGCCTCAATGGAAGCGGACATGCTGTCATCGGCTGTTTGCGCGGATTTCCAAACTATCGAATGACCGCTCCTGGCGAACTTTTCCGATAAATGGCGGGGACGAGCATATTCGTCTTGTTGGAGGTTGCCGTCTCCCAATGTGATGAGCTGGCCTCCTTCATGAATGAATTTTTCCAACGCTGTGACCGTACTTTCTTTCACATGCGTGGCTTGTGGCAGAGCAATGAACTTGACCGCGTCATTGCCTGGCGAGCGTCTGTTTTCAACCAGTTGCTTTTCGCTGATGAAAGTAACCTGGTGCCCGAGGAGGGACAGGGTTGTGTAGATATCCATCAAGGCGGGATCGTAGTTTTTTTGCCAGAAAGCAGAGGAGACTGAATAGAGGATGGCTACCGGTGCTTTGGCCCGGGCGATAGTGCGGATTTCGTGCCCCAGTCGATTGATGTCGAGCATGGCCCGGCCCGCAGCCCATGTGTTCCCCGGACGAAGATAGATGCTCCCTTCGAGCGCCGGGTTCAGGGGCTCCTGCCAAACCCAGATGGCGGTGGCTGCCTGGTTATGAAGGGCTCCTTGCCAGAGCACGGAATAGGTGTGCCCGGGGGGAATGCTTGCCGGCAGGGCGCCGTCCTTGACGAGATGATTTTCCGAGTTGTAAACGGGCTGGCCACGGAAGGAATGAAGGAGATCATACCACATTTCCTCGAGTTGCCAATTGTAGGCGTATCCTCTGGATGATTGCCAGTATGCCCAGCAGTCATTGCCCGCCAGATCGGTGATTTCACAGATCAACTCGGGATCAAGACCTTCATGCATGCGGCTGCGTTCAAAGATGAAGGGCATCACTTTCGCGTGGGTTGGAATTTCGGGAGCGAGGCGTTTCACGGTGTCGTTTAGCCAGCGGTGCCAGTCGGCGAAGTTTTGCTGGTTGAAAATCACCCAGTCATAGTAGGCGCGTCTTTTTTCAACGGTGTCCGGATGCACGGGCGCGGGAACGGGAACGTCGTCAAAACCTGGATATTTTTCTCTATAGAGAGAGTTGAGTTTGTCCACAGACTGATGCGTGTTTTGCAGAAACCGGATCCACTGCGGGCGACTGTGAGGGTCACGTCCGCTGTGGGCATAAGTGGGCTCATTGGAAAGGCCGATGCTGAAAAGCGATGGGGAATCTTTCACCGGGGGGACAACTGTTTCCACCCATTGCCCGATCACGCGGCGGGCTTCCGGATGGTCTATATTGAACTTGATAAATCCCGAGCGCACCGATTCGTCCAAGGCCAGTGTGGGGTCTTTTTTGATCAGTTCGCCGGGAAAATAATGCGGGGATAACAGGAAGTCTGTCTGTGTGGCATACTGATCGGCCCTGGCAAATGTTTCAGCGATGGTTTTACGCACTCTTTCCGGATTGCCGCCCATGGAGCCGAATTCACGTTGCACCAAGCCTGCTCCCATTCTGGAGAGAAAGGGCATATCCCGGAAGGGATGATCCCAATGCCCGAAACCATAGGCGAAATAAGTGTAATCGTTGCGATTTCTGCGGATGCTTTTGGCGTAGTCCCGGGGGATAATGATCGGAGATGAAGAGGTTTCGAGCCGTGTTTCCATTTGAGTGAGAACGAAATCAAGTTCATTGATTTGAAGCAGTTGCCAATCATTGGAAAGGAGCTTTCCGTTTATCCGAGCACCGAAGTGCTTCAGAAAGAGTTCTGCGGTAGCGAGTCCATGCACAATATATGAATCGTGTCGCATGGAACCGGTTTCCACCCTCTGACGCAACTTGCCGTAGCGGTTACGGATTCCCTCAATGCCACGGCTGATGCGTCCGCTGACGTTCGCCCGTTCAAATGCAGTCGATGCCAGTACGGTCTTCCGGTCGGACTGAAGCGGCAGGAATTGCAATTGATAGTTTCCTTCCGGTAACGGGAAGGCAGGAAGGACAAAAGCCCGGGTTTTCGTTTTCCCTGCGGAGATCGCACCTGAAGCGGCAGGGACGGAGACGGTATGCAAGGGGCGTCCATCAGGCTGGATGATTTGCAATTGGAGGTTCATCAATACGTCCGCATCAGGTGACCCGGTCGCGTAAGCGATGATACGCCCACTCATCTGTTCACCATCGTTATAGGTGCTCTTGTCGAGAACAAGACCGAAGGCAGCCGGTTGACTTTCTTCAACAAGAACGATGGTGGCGAGTGCTTCGGGATCCTTTTTCCCGGCGGTTGCCGGAGTCCATTCCACAAAACGGCGGTTCCCGTTTTCACCGGAATCGTTGATTACAAAATTTGCCCTGACTCGCCTGGGATGATTGCCGGATACCACGCCAAATTCGTTCCACGGAATCAGAATCCCAAGACGATAACCTTCTGATGTGCGTTTTCCGGATACGGAAATTTGTTTGAGATCAATGCTGGTGTCCCAGGTAAAAACATCCACCTGACCGTTTGGCTGCAACGCGAAGCCAATCTCTGCCGGAGTCACTGAATCAACTTGAATGTGAAGCTGGACGCTATCTCCCTGCCACATGGAATCACCAAGCAGCACCCTGCCAGCCGTTGGGTCGATCACATGCAGGTCGAGGTGCAACGCGCTGGCGTCCCAGGTCATCCGGGCATCTGCGCCGAGAACAGAATCCGTTGAACGGAAGCTCAGAACAGGGATGTCCCTTTCTGCCGTGTTTGTTGGAAATGCCGGATAAAACCGAAGCGCGGGAGGAATCCCTTCCCATGTGGATGTATCAAAGAAACCGGACCCGTTACAGGCAGCGTTTGTTTTTTCCCGGATACTGATATCATCCAGCCAAAGATCCCCGGTGGGGCCTTCAATAATAACCACAATCGGGAAATATTTGCCCAGGCCGGATGGGGTTTTGAAAGGGAATATGATTTGCCGCCAGTCGTAACTTCCTTCGGGGAGCGGTTTTCGCGGACTCCATTTTGGGCCGAGGGCAAGGGTGCAGTTGCTCACGGACTGGCCGCTAACCCATAGCGAGATTTCGTAATCGGTATCAGGGTTTAGTTCCTGGATGTTTTGGCGCAGGGCACCGTAAACATGATGCTGGAATGGGGTTGTGCTGGAGAGCCGGAGAGATGCATCTCCGCCGTGTTTCCGGGTCGTGTCGCGTGACGCGGTAGCCTGGGCGCTGCCTTGCGTGTAAAATTCCCACGACTCGTCCGTTCCATACCGCTCAAAACCCGCGTCAGAAAGAGACGCTGCGTCCAGACCCTCAAGAGCAAGTGAAGCACTTCCGGCAAGTGTAACAATCAAGGCGATAAAAGAGGAAAAACGAATTGTCATGGGTATCATCGTCACAGGAGGGGGGGGGGGGGGGGAGGGGGAGGCGGGCGTCCCAGGCGAGAAACGCCAGGGACTCCTGCCTGCTCTACAAGGGCGGGATGTGTCGGGTTAACGGCGGAGTTTGCGGCGCAGCAATACAATCCCGAATATTCCGGCTCCCGAAAGGAAAACAACGCTGGCGGGTTCCGGAACCGGAACAGCAACCACATCAAATGTAATGGAGAAGGGATTGGTCGTCGCGTTGTTTGCGCGTCCCCATTGGTCTGCATAATTATAAACAACATTGCCTGTGGATGTCACCCTGTAATCAAAACTCGAAATCACAACGCCATCAATGACTCCCCATGGAGTAGCCTTATGGTTAAGTTCCTGGGTTGTTCCTGCGTTTGTTAATGAAGAAAGCAGTTGCCATGAGTCATCGTTAATTCTGTATTCAACTTTTATAGTCGCTCCGGATGTTGCGGTGTTAAACATCACCAGGTAATCGGCGATCGTGACGGATGTAGCTTCATAACCCTTTGATTCAAAATCGAAACGAAAGGTGAATGATGCGTTGGCTTGTCCAAGTTCGGAATTGAGATAATGGCCGCTTCCTTCGTTTCTGACGACGAAGTTTGTGATGTTGATGGCATCATCATAAAACTTGCCTGACCTTTCGGCGGGTGCCGGTTGTGCGGGGTTACCGGCAATAACCAGCAGATCATCGTAACTCAGGGTGTAGTTAAACGTGCCCGTGCCCCCGGCCAAATTCCAGGTGCCGTTGTCGAAAACATTGGCAGAGGCGGACATCGGCGCGAAGCAGACAAGCAGAAGTGCAAGTGCGATTTTATTTAATTCTGATTTCATGATATTGTATGGATCGGTTGTTGTGGGAGGGAATTGTGAGTGACTCGTGCAGGAGATCATTTGATGTCAAAGACAATACGAAAAGGAGTGCTGTTTAATCCACTACGTCCCCATTGGGACTTGTAAGAGTACATGGCATTATCTTTCACCTCCACTCTGTAGAAGAACCTGGAGACTCCGTCAGGAATGCTTATCGGCTCATTCTCCCTGGTCTGAATATCAACCTTGGCGGGAGCAACCGCCGCTGCCTCGGCGGTTGCTCTCTTCAAGAGGGTCCACGAGGAGTTGTCGAAGCTGTAGCTTGTGCTGATAACCGACTTGTTTTCCGAAGCAAAAAGAAACAGGCGATCCGCAATGAGTGCCCGGACCGGCGCGCCTCCTGTCGATGTAAAATCGAACACGAGTGTCAGGCTGGCCGTGGCTTCGACCGGATTGGGCGTAAGCAGACGCATCGCGTCTTTCCCCTTTTCGTTTACTACAATAAAATTGCTGAAGATGGAGGCATCCTTGGCAATTTTGGGAGCGGTTTCCGCCATGTCATCGTAGGATATGACGTAGGAATATTTCCCTTCGATCACATCGGATTTTTTGACTGTTATATCGGCTTGGGCGGACACAAGCAAAGCAAGCGCGGTCAAACCCGCGAGGAGCATTTTGATTGTCATGGTTGTCATGGAGGTGAAGGGGAGGGCTAGTCGCTGCTTCGAACGACGACAGAAACAGGGACGATGATATTTTGCAGGGGCGTGTCGGGATTCTGGATTAAAGGAGAGCATGAGTCAGGTGGTGGTTTCGGAGGCTGGAAGGTTTATGGGAGCAGGGAGGACCAAGGTGGACATAACGGAGTGCTGATTTCGCATCCAGTGTGTGGCATGCCGCCTGGCATAGGAATATTTTTGCCACTGAAGCTGTTCAGAAAAACGCAATGCGGCGCGTGGAGAGTTACGCGCACACTCCCGTCAGCAATCGCGTCGGCGTGACGCCCTCCCCCCCCTCCTCGCTCGCGTCAGTCCGTCTGCTGTGCTGGTGCGTATGGATATTTTTGAACAAAATTCTGCGATATTGCCGGGTTTTGTCCCAAGCTCTTTTCGTCAACGTGCGCGACGAGAACCCCCCTCGCCCGTGAACTCGCCGCCTTCCCGACGACAGACCAGTTTCCCAAAACCCTGCTCACGCTTGACCCCGAGGAGGAGTCGCACAAAGGCATCCGCCAGCGCAACGCCCTCAACTGGCTCCTCGACACGGGGACATGAGGCCCCTCCCGCAAGCCGCCGGGCCGGAGGCGTGCCGCATCCTTATCCTTTCGTCAGCGTGGCGCCTTCGACCCAGCGGGCGCTCACGAGCAGTTCGCGGCTGGTCACGGGCACGCCTTTCTCGCCGCGCAGGACCAGCCCGTGCATCAGCTCCACCGCGCCTTCGCCGACCTGATCGAGGTTCTGGACGATGCCCGTGTCGCCTTCGGTGATGCGAGCGCTGTTGAGCGTCACCACGCCGCAATCCTCCGGCACGCGCACGCCTGCGGCGCGGAGCCAGTCGATGGCCTCGTGGCCGTGCGTGACGATGACCTCCGGCTTCTCGCGGCGATACCATCGGAGAAAGGCCTCGCGCCCCATCCGGGGCAGGAGGCAGGGCGGCACGATTTGCAGGGCGGGGCGGGCCGGGTGGGCCGCGTCCGGCAAAAACCACTCTTTTGCCAGCGCGCCCAGCCATTCGCCGCGCAGGCGGCGGATGTCGTTCATCTGGCGCGCCAGCCCCACGCGCCGGATGCCGCGCTCCTTGAGACGTTCGCAGATGTGGTGCATCGTGCCATAGGCGTCCGTCCCGGCGCGGTGCCAGCGGGTGGCGTTCGGCGGCACGCCCACCGCCACGACGGAGTAGCGTTTCCAGTCCGGTTCGGGGAATGTTTTCGAGGGAGCGCCGGGCGGGAGGAGGAATATGCCCGTCACGCCGCGGGCAGCCAGCACGCGGTCGGGTTTGCGCCAGGCGCGCAGGTGCCGGTCGAGCAAAAATTCGTTCAGCGTGTAGCCGAAGCGCTCCGCCGCCACACGCATCCCGCGCACGCAGGCATCGAGCCAGTCAGTCTCGGAGGGCGGGCGGCTGCCGTCGCGCCAGTAATCATCCACGAACAGGGCCAGATTGGCCCGCGCCCGGTGCCGCCGCGACGCCCGCGACGACAGGGCCGAGAGGAGCGGGTCGGGACGGTAGCCGAGCGCCTGCGCGGCGGCCTTGATGCGCTGGCGGGTGGCGGCGGCGATCTCCGCGCTCCCGCGCAGCCCCATGCTGACGGCCGCCCTCGAGACACCCGTTGCCCGCGCAATGTCGTCCAGCGTGGGCGGCCTCGCGGGGGCGAGCCGTCCCGCCGCCGCTTCGCCGGAAGGCGCGGGCGACGGGTCGGGCGAAGGCGCAGACGAGGGTGACGGGTGGGGGTTGCTGGCGGATGAAAGACGTGGCATCGCCCCGAAGGATTCCTGAACAGGTTCAGGAACGGCAAGATATTTGAACCGCCTGCCGGGTGGCGTTGGGCCAGTGACGTGCCAGGCTCGTCGGGTTCCTGAATCTTCAGAGGATTTCACAACCCCGCCCTGTCCCGCGTCCGGTGGCGGCGAAGCGGCGGTCTGCGTGATGTAGGGGCAGGATTAGAAGCGGATGCGTGCAAAGGAATAAAATTGTTAACGGATGCCAGGCGGGGCGACAGGTATCGACGGGGTTCGACAGGGGCGATGGAGGGCGGAACGTGCACGCGTTACCTCATCCGCGTAGCTTCGCTTGCGAAGCCCGTGAGGACCTTTCGCAACGGGGGAGATACGCCATTTCTGTCATCCTGGTGCGGGCGTCGCAAGCGACGCCGATCCGCGTAACGTCCGTTTTTAATTCTTGATTCTTGATTTCCCCGCGTCCGCGGGGAGGGGGGGGGACTGTCTGCGGTGATCACTTCGGGGGCGCTGGCGATGCGTGAATGACAGGGGGTTGTCTGGCGTGCTGTCGGAGGCAGGCGGCAACGACAAGGGTCGCCAGACCAAGGAGCGCCGCCATGATGGCTGGCTCGGGGATGGCGGCTCCCGCAACAAAGCTCAGGCTGCCAGTGGCAAGGCTGTATTCCCAATTTCCAGACAAATTGGTCGCTTGATAATTGTTCGCGAAGGTGAGGACGATGGTTTCGCTGGTGCTGCTCTGGATGTTGAGCGCGAAGGTTTCTCCGTAGTTCGGGGCGACGGCGCTGCCGGTCACGGATACAAGCGTCACCGTGGTGTCGTCGGTCGGAAGCAGGGCGCCGAAATCCACGTTGAACTCGCCGTCGAGTGTGACGTCGCCGGTGGTGGTTAGCTGGAGTTGGTTGCCTTTTTCAACGTCGAAGGCCAGCGCGCCGGTGCTCGCAAGGGTGAAGTTGCCGATGGTGATGACGGTGTTGCCGGTGTAGGTGTTTTTCCCGGCGAGGGTGAGCTGGGAACCGGCGGTGCTGTTGCTGGCGGTATAAACGGAGAGGCCGCCGGTGCCAATGTCGCCGTCCGAAATCACGCCGCTGACAATGGCGGTCGCGTTGGCGGCGGTGAGGCGGAATTGCAGGCGGTTGGGGTCGGCGTAATTGCCGCTGGCTTGCGCGCCGGTGTAGGCGCCGCTGTGGAGGGTGCCGGTGATGTTGCCGAGCGTCAGGGTGCTGTTGGCGCCGACCTGGATGCCGTAGGCGTAAATTCTGTCCGCGCCGCCGGAGGTCGTGCGGGCGAGCGTGAGCGTGCCGTCAAGTTGGGTGTTCGCGCCGCTGTCGTTGTAGAGCAGGTTGCTGGCGATGGTGCTTCCGGCGGCGCCGCCGCTGGAGTGCAGGCGCAGGGTGATGTCTTCGGCGGTGGTGAGGCTGTTGGCGATGTGTAGTTGCGGGTAATTGTTGCCGCTGTCGTGAACGATGGTCTCGTTGCCCGCACCGGTCGCACCGAGACTGTTCGAGTTGGTGACGTAGAGTTGCATGTTGTTGAGCGTCGTAACGCCGGTGTAGGTGTTGTTGCCGCGCAGGTAGAGTTTGCCGCTGCCGTTTTTTATCAGGCCTTCCGTGCCGGCAAGCGTGACGTCGATGTAGTAGTAGCGGCTGTCGCCGTTGTTGGCGGTGATGGATGGCGCGGTGCCGGTGCCGGTGGAGAGAGTCAGGGTTTTGGTGCCTGAAAAGGTGTAGCCGGTGTTCGCGGTGTTGGCGTTCAGCGTCAGGGTGCCGAGTGTGACGTCGTCGTCGAGCGTGACGGTGATGTTGCCGGAGGTGGCGGTTGACGAGAAGGTGGCGGCGGCGTTGGTGCCGTTGGCGACGATGTTGTCTGTCCAATTGGTATCCGTCCACCAATTACCGCCGTCGGTGCCGCTCGCCCACGTGCCGTTGTCGGCGTGGAGAGCGGGTGAGGCCGCGGCGGCGAGCAGGAGGGCGAGGGTCAGTCGCCGCGTGATGTTCAGGCGGGGGGAGGGGGGGGGAGGAGAGCGGTGGCATTTTTCATAGGAGTGGGAATTACGGGTGGTTTCTGTTTCGCGGATGTTTATTTCTCGTGAGGGTCGGTGTTCTTGGGGAGGGCTTTGACGTGGGCGTCGTAATAGACGACGTTGCGCACGTTGCCGTGGACGGCGGTGAGGGGGAGGCCGGATGTGGCGGCGGGCGCAATGGCCTGGTTTTTCTGATTGGTCATGCCGATGCTTCCCATCTCCACGTCCTGGTCGAAGAGGAGGGGGGCGAGTTGAGGGTTCTCAATGTCAGTGATCCTGGCGCTCCGTTTGCCATCGTAGCCGATGGGGCGTGTCATCGCGGTGGTCGTCTTCAGGCGGGCTTTGGCTCCGATATAATAGGCGGCGGTGATGCCTGACTGGTCACTGGCTCCGCTGTGTAGCGCGTAAGAATCTTTCACTTCGCGGTTGCCGGGGCAGACAAAGATCGGGACGACAAAGGGGCTGCCGTTGCGAGTGACGCCGAGGTAGGAGTAAATCCACGCGCAAAGATCACCCGTGGGCATGCCATTTTCGTACCAACCCTTGGGTCCGGCGGTGGCGTTGAGGCCATACCACCCCTGACCGGTTTTTTCTCCGCCAGGGAGCCAGTCCTTGTTGTCGGTGGCGTAGGCAATGACGGCAGTGCCGATCTGCCGGAGGTTGGAGGCGCAAGCGGCTCGTTGGGCCGTCTGGCGGACTTTCCCAACGGTCGGAATAATGATCGCCGCCAGGATGCCGATGATGGCGATGACGGTGAGCAGTTCGATCAGGGTGAAGGCATGGGATGCCGGTCGGGATTGGCCCGAAATGTGCAGGATTGGATCAGCAGTATGCATGAGCATGGCGGGTGCGGGTTATGGGTTATGGGAGAAATTACTAATTACTAATTACTAATTACTAATGGACGGCTTCGCCGTCGGGTTGTTCAGGTCGTGTGGGGTTCGTGTGCATGGGTTTGTAATTCGTCATTAGTAATTCGTCATTGGTAATTTCCCCGCGTCAGCGGGGACGGATGCATGCGATACGGATACATGTTTTCTCCGATGTCGCGGGCGGCGTGGGTAATTTCCGGATACGGCGTGTCGGCGATGTCCACAAAACCGATGGCGTAGCCTTCGCCGTCCCAGCGTCCGGTCAGGGGCTGGTCGCGGAACTGGAACCAGTGCGCGCCAATGATGTTGGGGTGCGCGAGGGCGCCCTGGAGGAAGCGGGTGTAGGCGAGGGCGCGTTCCTGTTGCGTGATGCCGGCGGGCGCCAGGCTGGCGGAGAACAGGCCGCGGTCGAGGATGCCGAAGTGAAACTCGCCGATGAGGACGGGCATGTCAGGAAACCCTTCCGTCCGGAGGTTGGCGGTGCTGTGGGCATACACGTTGAGGGTGAGGACGTCGCAGTGCTTCTCGCTCGCCTCGAAGAGGACGCGGCGGGTGGCGTCGGTCGAGACGAAGCGGGTGCCGAGATAGAGGCGGTGGGGCGCGGAGCCTTTGACGGCGAGGCGGCAGTGGCGGAAATATTCGTTGACGGTTTTTTTGAAAAAGGCGTCGGCGTCGGCCCGGTAGCCCGCGGAGGGCTTTGGAACGACAGTGCGGTTGAGCAGCGCGGCCCAGTCGGGGTAGTCGGTTTCCCATGACGCGTTGAGGCGCTCGATGGTGATGTACTTGACGCGCAAGTCGTCCGCGAACTCCCGTTTCGCGGCCTGTTTGGCGGGGCTTCTGAGGACGTCGTCCGTAAACGTCTGGCGTCCGCCGCGGTTTCCGAAATTGAGTTCGTTGTCGATGAAGTAGCCGATGCACATGGGGTCGGTGAGCGACTTCATGACCTCGGGGCGCCTGGCGGCGTTGTCGGCGATGAGCATTTTCATGGCGCGGGTCCAGGCCGGGTCGAAGACGTCGTAGAACTTGAGTTTGCTGCCGGCGATACGGGGGAGGTTCCGGTTGTAGTCGGCGAGTTGCAGGGTGTAGGGCGTCTTGCCGGTGAGGATGAGGTCGGCCTTGCCCCAGTCGCCGATCGTGTTGATGCCCCAGGCTTCGAGGCGGCGGGTCAGGGTTTCGTAAAAGGCGGGCGCGTAGTTGTCCTGTCCATACTTCTTGCGGAGGTTCCGGTCGGTGAAGGGGAGGTCGGCGGTCTTCACGGGGAAATCGAACCATTTTTCGTGTCCGGTCGCTCTGGTGGGGTCGGTGTGGGCGATGAGAACGTCGATGCCTTGCGAGAAAAAGAGGCAGCCTTCGGGATCAACGAGCCACCATTTGCCGTTGTATTTTCCGGTGCGGAAGTTGCCGGTGGCTTCGAGGCGGGGGCCGTTGGCCCAGCCGCCGTAGCGGTTCCATGCGGACGGACGCGTGGTCGCGGCCAGGCGGGCGAGTTCGGCCTGGTGCGCTTTTTTCAGGTCGGCGTCGGTGCGGATTTTTTCGGGCCAGTTGGCGTGCTTGTACTGGCCGTAGATGTCGATGAAGGGGAAAAACCTGCTGGCCGGCGGAACGGGCGCAAGGGACGAGACGGCCAGCGGACTGCCGGCGGGAGGGTTGTCGAGGCGGAGGTTGGAGAGGCGGCAATCGACGAGGCCGGGCTGCTCGCCTTCGTAGGGCCACTGCATGTTGAATTCGAGCCAGTTGATTTTGTCCGTATCGAGTATTTTGGGACCGGGCACGCCTTCCGGCGTTTCCCACGTCGAGCGATGGGGGAGGGGGAGATTCATGGCGCGCTTTTCGCCGGGGTTGAGCGCGATGCCGGTGTTGAGGGTGGCAAACGATTTTTCTCCCCACTTGCCGCTGGAGATGTGCAGGGTGAGACGGAGTTGCCGGTCGGCGGAAAGGTTTTCCACGTCCACGGCGAGAACCTTGCCGTCGGAGAAATCCCAATACTGCCGGCCGGCGGGCGGGAGCAGGCGGAGGCCGGAATCGCCCCGGGGATTGTCGAAGCGCAGCCCGATGGCGCCGTCGCGCCACTGCACGGTGGCCGCACCCCGTTGCTGGAGCTGTTTTTCGCTTACCGGCAACGAAGCCGCGCCCGCGATGGTGACCGCGGTGGCGCCCGCGGTGATGGCCGCGATGGCGAACAGGGCGAGGGAGGGGTGGAAAATCACGCAGGGAGACATGCGGTTGTAAAATTTCATCGGGCGGACGGGTACCAGGGCGATGGATGAATCATAAAGTAAAACTGTGATCAGAAATTGCGAAAGAGTTTTCTTCAGTCAAGGTTTTTGACCTTCTTTTTTGCATTCTTTCCTGAAAAGTTTTTCCGGTTCCCCGGAAGGAACCCATATTTCCCGAACCATTTTTTTTGTTTTTATGTCCACCACGCGCACCCGGCCTGTTTCTTCCTCCCCTCCCCCCCCCCCCTCCCCCCTGGCGTCTCCGGACGGAGAGCAGGCCGAGGGGCGCGTGAACGTCTATCAGGTGGCCGAGCGGGCGGGCGTGTCGCCGGGGACGGTCAGCCGCGTGCTCAACAATCGCGGGCGTGTGCACATCGATACGCGCAAGCGCGTCTTCGACGCGGCGCGGGCGCTGGGCTTCCGTCCGCAGGTCCAGGTGCGGACCAGGCAGGTGGCGGTGGTCTCCGACAACATGTGGGAGTCGATGCGCAACTGGGGTTATTACCAGGTCGTCTGGGCGCACATCGCCTTTGCGCTCTACAAGCACAGCATGACGATGGTGCTTCCGGATACGCCCGACGAGCTGCGTCAACGTCATGTGGACGGCATTATCGTGGTGGGCGAATACCCTCCCATCCGTCCGGTGCTGGCCGAGTTGCAGAAACACACGCCGGTCGTGCTGACCGACGATTTTTCGGAGGCCGCCGACCAGTACCGGGTGGTGCGCAGCGACCAGTTGCTCGCCGGGCGACTGGCGGCGGAACAGTTCATCAAGTCGGGCCGCAAGCGGCTGGGGTTTGTCGGGTCGTGGGGATCGCAGGAGCGTGTCATCCTGGCCGGATACAAGGAGGCCATCACCCGGGCCGGACTCGACTGCGTGGAGGAGCTGTTCGTGATGCGCAATCAGGAGGTGACGTTTTACGGCGCTGTCAGCCGCGTGATCCGCCTCGGCGCGGATGCGATTTTTGTCCCCGGTTCAAACTACGAGGGGCTGGAGGGGCTGAATGTGATTTCCAATGTATTGCGTCTGCAAATACCGAAGGAGGTGGCACTGATCGGCGGCGAGATGCACGGCGTATCGGAATTCCTGAGTCCGCCGATGACGACGATCGAGGAACCGCTGGCCGAGACCGCCAGCCAGGCGGTGGCCACGCTCACGGCGCTGATGAACGGTGAACAACCGCCGCGCCGGCTCTCCCTGCCGGTCCGGTTGCTGGTGCGCGAGTCGGCGTAGTGATCAGTCAAAGGTCAAAAGTCGGAAGGTCGAAGGTCGCCAGCAGCTCCGCCACGCGGAGCATTTTGCAAGGATGGCCCGCTCCGGCGGGCTGCTGGCGACTTTCGACCTTCCGACCTTCTGACCTTTGACTGATCAGCTGATGTTACGCACTCCGACGTAGCGGCAGGCTTTTTCCGTCGAACTGCCTGCCGGACGAGGCGCGTTGCGCGCCTCGCCTCTTGCCGGGTTGCCTCTCAAACCGGCGACGCTTCGCGTCGTCACGGCAGGCAGCGACGCCTGCCGCTACGTCGATCCGCGTAACATCAGTTTCTTAATTCCAAGGAGGCTATGCGAAATAATCTGAGCAGAAGAGGGAAAAGGGAAAGAAGGGAGGATGAAGATGGAGGAGAAAGCGATGTGGATGAGATATGCGGCGCTGCCGGCGTCGCCAAGCCATTCACTTCGACCACTGCGGAGACTTCGCCCGATGCGGAGGCCGCGACCATTTTCGCCTCGGCTGCGGATTCCGTTGCTGCGGTCTCCATTGTGGCGGTTCGCGATATTATCGCGGACGCATCGGAGGGCGTTCCGGCGCGAGAGGTTTGTAATGGAAAAACGGTTACCGCTGCCGTGTCATTTTCGCCGGTCTTTTTCGAGGCGATGCGTTTCAGTTCGCGTGATGCGTTTATCACATCGCCGACGGCCGCCAGGCAAAACGCCAATGGACAAACCGTCAGCACGCAGGCCATTGCTCCCGCGAAGAACCCCGCCGAACGCGCCTCGCCTTCCGCGACACCCGGCAACGTCACCGTAAAAATACCGACGACAATGCCCATGCTAACGAGCGAGATGAAAAACCATTTCCGGCATGCAATTCGCGCCGAAACCAGCAGCGAACCGTAATAATCCGCATCAAATGACCCGTTCATAAAAACCCTGCACGCTGTTGAATATCTCCTTTATCGCAAAGTATTTCACATTTTCCATCCATCCCCCCCCCCCCTGGTTTCCGGACTGGCGCAGGGTCGGGACCTGAAAAAAATCAGGGACCGCCGATTACCCCTGACGACTGATTCTGTCTCGGTTACTCTTGCAATCCAGTGGCTTAGATCCCGAATCAGAATAAATGGAGCGAAGACGCGCCGAGATTGAAGAGTGGACCAAGGAGTTGACGCGGGAGTTTACCGGATTGGCTTGGCTCGGCTTGACCTGGATTGGCATGGAATAAATGACTGACGTTACGCGGTTCGTCGGGTGGGGGGTCGCGTGGGGGGCCCGGGGGCGGGAACAGGGT
>JAISAX010000958.1 GCA_031266495.1 Opitutaceae bacterium | reverse complement strand
CGACGGCGACGTAGTTGGCAAAGGTGGGCGCGGGTTTGACGAGAAGCGGTGGCTGGCCGATCTGGGTGGGTGCGGTGACGGGTGCGTTTGGCATGATATTATCAGGGCGGTGTCAAATGAGCACGAAAAAGCCCCGGCGGGTGAGGCCGGGGCCGGGAGGGGGTCATGGCGTGGGGTCGGTTCAGGCGGTGACGAGTTCGGGATAGCGGGCGACTTTTTTGTAGCTGCCAATCTTGTGGCGGGGTCGGGCGCGAGTGATCTCGGCCCGGGCAAGAGAGAGGTCGTAGTTGCTCTGGAGGTTGGTCCAGTTGCGGGGGTCGTGGCCGAAGAATTTGCCCAGCCTCAGCGCGGTGTCGGCCGTGATGGCGCGACGGCCGGCGAGGATGTCGTTGAGGCGGCTGGGGGGGATGCCGAGCGAGCGGGCGGCGTCGATCTGCTTGATGCCGAGGGGTTCGAGGAATTCTTCCTTGAGGAGGATGCCGGGATGGGTGTGGCCGGTGATGATGGTGACGGCGGTGTTCATTTTTTCGGTGTTTTTAGTGGTAGTCCACGATGGCAACGTTTTCGGCGTCGGCGCCCGTCCATGTGAAGGTGATTCTCCACTGGTCGTTGATGCGCATGCTGTGGAGGGTTGTTTTGGTGCCTTTGAGGGTTTTAAGGTGGTTGCCGGGGATGCTCTGGAGGAAGGCGAGTTCGGTGGCGGCGTTGAGGAATTCGAGTTTGCGTTTGGCGCGGCGGACAATGTCGGGCGGGAGTTTCCTGGGCGTTTTGCCGAGAAGGACTTCCCTGACGAGGTCGTCGCATGATTTGATCATGCGGGCAGGTTGGCGGTTTTGCGGATTCCGTCAAACAGAATATTCTGTTTGACGGAATTTTTTTACCGGCGGTGGATCCAGAAGCGCCAGGGGGTGGCGAGGCCGTGGATGCGTTTTTCTTCGTCGCGGGCTTCGGCGGTGGGGCCGTCGGTGCAGTAGCTGGTGCAGCCGAGGCCGGGTTGCGTATTGATGACGGCGAGGGCGGCGGGGCCGGGGCCGCTGGTGCTGTTGACGCCGAGGTGGCCGCGGACGGCGGTGACATACCGGGCTTGTTTTTCGTCGCCCGCGGGGTGGGGGGCGCCGTCCGAGTTTTTCGTGCGGACAAGGATTTGCACGGAGGCTTCTGGATACCCGGCGTAGGCGAGGGGGCCGGTGAGGCCGGTGACGGTGACGGTGATGCTGGTTTCGCCGGTGTCCATCTTCTGGCCGGTGTGTCCTCGATAGATGGGTACATCGGCAAGGGCGGGCGAGGTTTTGAGGTAGGCGACGAGGGCGGTTTCGAGGAGGGTTTCGATCATGGCGGGGAGGGGCTGAGGGCTGAAAGAGGTTAGCGGGGGAGGTGGTCGCGGACGTATTTGCGGAGTTGCATTTTTATGGCGAGGGAGCGGTTGGCGCGGGCTTTGGCGAGTATGTTGGCGCGGTGTTCCAGTTCCCCAATGTAGGGGACGTTGTTGGTGATGCGGAGGCGGAGGGTGGCGGGGGTGGACTCGACGATGGTCAGGGAGCCTTCGCCGCGCTGGCCGGCGATCCAGCCGGGGAGGCCGCGCACGCCGAGGGCGCGGGCGGCGGGGAGCCAGCCGGCTTTTGCCCGGCCGATGGCGAGGCGGGCGCGTTTTTCATAGGTGTTGCGGATGGCGGCTCCTCCGGTGACGATCTGGTAGGGCGTGCGTTTGGTGCGGCCCGTGGTTTCATCGCGGTGTGCGCGGTGGAGGGTTTGCGTGGGGGCGGTGATGTAATCGCCCTGGAATTTGCCCCGGGCATTGAGCATGGCGCGGACGGCTTCGAGGTCTTTTTTTTGCACGTAGTGCTTGAGGCGTTCGATGTAGCGCTGGTTTTTGGGGGCTACGCGGAAGATGGAGAGGTCGTCGATGGTGAGGAGGGGGAAGGCGCGGAGGATGTCGTAATGGAGGGAGGTGTCGCCGACTTTCTTTTGCGCTCCAAGGCTGTCGATTTGCTTGAGGTCGCCTGCGAAGGGGGGGGTGAGGGCTATGAGTCCGTGGTAGCCTTTGGCGGCGCCGGCGGGGTTGTGTACGAGGAGGCGGGCTTGTTGCATGACGACGTCATGCACCATGCGGGTCGAGAAGCGCATGAGGGTGTTGATGCGGTTCTCGAAGGCCCGGTTTTCAACCATGACGCGGAGTGCGAAGAGTCCCATGATATGGAGAGGGGAGGGGGGGGGAGGAAATTAAAAATTAAAAATGGGCGGCTTCGCCGTCGGGTCAGTTGCTGATGAGGGTGAGGCGCCATTCGGGGTTGATGCCGGGGGGATTGGCCATGTCGATGCGGAGATCGACGCCGGGGGCGGTGTAGGTAATGATCTCGTCAATACGGGGCGGGTTGTCCTTGAGGATCGGGTGGCAGGCGGGGAGGCGGAGAGTGGCGGTATCCACCATTTTGACCCCGCCGTCCACGAGGCGTTCTTCACGCGTGATCGTGGTGGATACAACGGTGAGGGGCTGGCCCCGGTAGCGGATGGGGGTCTGGCCGAAGGCCGCCTGCCGGTGCGCGGCGGCTTTTTGGGCGAAGCGGGCGATTTCGGAGGGGGTCATGATTTCAGATTTCAGATTTCGGATTTGAACGGAAAACGCCCCGCTCCGGGGTGAGCGGAGCGGGGCGGGTATGGCTACACGGGAGACATCGGCATGGCTGCCGAAGGTGGTTATTTTTTTTTCGCGGCTTTGGCGGGCGCTTCGGCCTCGGTGGATTCCGGGGCCGGGGATACGGCGTCTTTCGCGGCAAGCCGCTCGCGGAGTTCGGCGAGCTGGCGGTTGTGCTCGCCAAGCTCGATTGTGTGCTTCTCGCGTTCGGCGGAGGCTCCTTGTTCGCGGGCGAGGTCGAGCTGGCGGTTGTGCGCGGCGAGGGCGGCGGCTTCGCTCCGGGCGCGGGCGGCGGTGTGCGCCTCATGGTTGGCCCTGGCTTTGGCCGGCGGGAGGTTGCGGCGGATTTTCGAGGGGTTGGCGATGTGATCGTTTACCGGATACGGCGAGGCTTCGCGGGCCTTGAGGGCGGCGGCGCCGTCGCGCCCGAGGTACACGAGCTTCGGAGCGCTGGCGGGACGGGGATCGGCATAGCCGATGATGATGTG
The DNA here is from genome assembly GCA_031266495.1 of Opitutaceae bacterium. Next base: position 8,480 of record JAISAX010000958.1, on the reverse strand, counting down.
GAGGCGGGACATCTGGAAAATTAAGAATTAAGAATTAAGAATGGGGGGGAGCGGCGTCTCCCCCCCGGGTGTTGTGCGGTCGTCACGCCGGACCCGCGGGAATGTGGTCTATTGTTCGGTATCGGGGGCGGGGACTTCCTGGGTGGTGATGCGGAAGCCGGCTTGGTCCATGAGGGTGTCGGCGGCGTTGGCGGCCTTTTGTTTGCCGAGGGCGATGCCGTACACGAAGGTGAGCGCCCAGTAGAGATCGGCGACGCCAGGCTCCTGCCAGCCGACTGCGGCCATCGGGATGCCGGTCTCGGGATCGACAATGGACTCGAAGCCCATGAGTGAGGGAATGCCGAGCTGGGTGCGGAGCGCGGGGTCGAATTGCTCGGGGATGCCGGCGAGGATGGCGATGGCGCGTTTGTCGAACGCGAAGGCGGGGAGCGTGGCGGGCATGTCGGGGTACTCGATGATGGCCGCGAAGCCGCCGGTGGCGGTAGCCATGCGGTAGCTTTCCTCGCCGAGGAGGTTGCCGTAGTAATCTTTGCTGGCGATGCGTTCGTCGGAAAAGAGTTCGTTGGCAATGGGGGTGTTGACGAGGAGGCAGCGTCCGCGGCGGGCCATGGTCTGGGTGTTGCCCTGGCCGGTGAGGTCGTTGAGGGTTTGGTAGTCCCAGTTGCCGGGGGGGACGTTGACTGTGTGGCTGAAGGTGTCGGCGGTGATGGCGGCGAGGATCTTGTCCATGCAGCCTTTGGCCATGGCGTAGCCGGCGTTGCCCATGGCGAGGGTGTATTCGTTTTTCTTGTCCTTGATGAAATCGACGTGCTGCCAGCTCATGGGGCAGGTGGGCCATTGGTTGATGACGATTTCGATATCCGTGAGGAGGGAGCGGGCGGCGGTGGCGCCGTTCTTGTATCCGCCGTTGGCCTTGTCGTAGGTGGAGAGGGTGGGGATGCCGACGATGTGCGCGATGTATTTTTCGAGGTACTTGAGCGCGCCGACTCGAAAATCGGTCCCCATCCAGGTGAGCGCGGGGAAGGATTTCTTGAAGGCGTCGATGACGTCGGAGAGCATCTCCGGGAGCGTCAGCGTGGGTCCGTCGGCCAAGGCGAGCGGGGCAACGACGAGGTTGCCAAGGGCGCGGGCGAGGGCGCGGTGGATGTTGTAGAGGCCGGCGAGGACGCAGATGGCCGGGAAGTGGATGGCCCCGAGAAGGGCGCGGGCGAGATAGCGGATGGTGAGTTTCATTGGCGGATGGATTTCGGATTTTTGATTTCGGATTTCAGAATGTAGCTATGGAGTGGATACGGGCGGATTTATTTCTTCGTTTTCTCCGGATTGCGAAGTTCCCTGATTTTGGCGGCGAGTTCGCCTTTTTTCTTCGGGTCTTTGGTGTTGGCGAGCTGGGTGCGGAGTTCCTCGATCTCGCTGGCGGAGCCAGTGGCGACGGTGGCGTTGGCGGCATCGCCCGGCGTGGTGGCGGGGAGGTTCGCGGCGGGAAAGCCAAGGGCGGCGAGTTCGTCGGCGATGTTGGCCTTGGTCCTGGTGGCGACGAGAGTGGTAATGGCGGCGGTGTCCTGGCAGGCGGCGAGTTCGTCGGGGGTGATGCCGAGGTATTGGGTGATGGCGGTGAGGCGGGTCTGCGCGGTGGCAAGCGTGGTGGTGGCGGTGGCGAGGGCGCCGGTGAGGCGGGTGTTTTCCGCCGTGAGTGTCTGGTTCTGCGCTACGGCGGCGGCTGCTGCGGCGGCGGGAGCCTGTCCGCCGCGGACGGCGGCGATGGCGGCGGCTACCTGGGCGCGGATGCCGGGGCGGGCGGCGGTGGTGGCGGGATCTCCGCCGGAGGGTGGGGGCTCGGCGATGACGACGGGAGCGGTGGCGGCGGGAGCGGCGGCGGGAGCCGGGGTGTCGTCGGTATCCTGCGAGGCGTCGGGGTGGCGGGCGGCGAGGAGGGTGAGCGTGGAAAGCTCGGCTTGTTCAGCGGTGGTGAGGCTGTCGGCGGGTTTGGCGAGTAGGGCGGCGAGGCGCTGGCGTTGTTTTTTCTTCATGGTGGTGGATACATGGCGGGCGGTGTCAAATGGGGCGCGTTGTCACTGCAAATGACGGAGGATGTCGGAGAGGTTGTGGACGGTGGCGTCGGCAAGGCCGAGTTCGACGGCTTCGGCTCCGGAGAACCACTGGCCTTGCATGGTGGTATCCGATACGGCGGGCCGGCGGGTTTTAACGAAGTTGGTGAAGTTGGCGTTGATGCGGTCCACACGAGTCTGGAGGAATTCCCGTTCGTCTGCGGTGAAGGGTTTGCCGGGGACGCCGATGGCCTTGAGGTTTCCGGCGCGAAAGAGTTCGAGTTTGACCCCGAATTTTTCAAGCATCTGGGAGTAGTCGTAGAGCGCAAGGTAGGTGCCGATGCTGCCTACGGTGGAGCTGGGCGTGGGGTAATAGAGGCGGGCGGCGGTGGCTATCCACTGCGCGGCGGAGGCGGCGGTGTCGGAGGTGTGGGCGATGGTGAGGAGGCGTTCGCCGAGCCTGACGATATGGTCGGCTACTTCGGGCGTGCCCATGGCGGAGCCTCCGGGCGAGTTGATGACGAGGACAAGGGCGCGCAGGGTCGTATCCGCCTCGATTTCCGTAAGGGTTTGTTCGATACGGTCGAGCGAGGCGAGGCCGTACCACCAGCATGTGATGGGGTCCAGGCCTTTGACGAGGGTGCCGGAAATGGAAAGCCAGGCTACGCCGTCTTCAACGGTATGGAGGGGTTCTTCCCAGGGTGGTGTGCGCCCGGATGAAGCGGGGGCGGCGGCGGTGGTGGCGAGTCCGTGGACGATGGAGCGCAGGTGGTCGGGATGGATGCAGAGGGGCTGCGAGAGGAGCGTGGTGAGGAGCTGGAGCGGCGGGAGTGGTGGCATGGTCTGGTGGATGGTGATTGAGGGGGAGCGGACGGCATGAGCGGAATTTCTTGCAACGCTGCAAGTTTACGCGCATAAAGGTGGATCAATCGTGGTCGGCAAGGGGGGCGAGGCGGGCAATGAGGGCGTGGACGCGGTCGGGGTTGCGGTTGAGGGCGGTGGCGAGGGCGTCGAGCTGGGCGGTGGCTTCTCCCCGGATGCGGGAGATGCCGAGTTCGTCGGTGTCGTCATCGTGGTCGGTGTCCGTGGTCGTGGTTTTGTGGGTGCAGGTGTCGTCTTCCTCTCCGGCCTGGTTGGCGGTGACGATGCCGGAGCGGAGGGAGAGGTAGTCGGCGAGGGGGATTTCGCGGCGGCGGAGTCCGTCGAGGATGTGTTTGGCTTCGTCAAGCGCCTGGTCGATTTCGACTCGCCAGTCGAGGCCTTGCCAGCCGTGAAAGCGTTTGTAGGTGAGGGCGCCGGCTTTGATTTGCTCAAGGTAGAGTTTGCCGTCGCGCCCGAAGTCCACGGTGAGTCGGGGGGGAGGTAGCCAGTAGTGCTTCCACCATTGCGGGTCGCGGCAGGGGCGGAGGTGGCCGGTGTGGAGGGCGAGTCCGATGGTGTAGATCCAGTCTCGGGCGAGGAGGGTGTTGACGAGGTCTTGTTGTTCGGTTTCGATCCAGCCTTGGGCGTCGGCGAGGACGAAGCGGGTGTTGGCTCCGCCGAGGGTGGCGATGTTCCAGAGGATTTCGGGGGCGAGGTCGAAGCCCCATGATACGTCGCGGATCATGTAGTCCATGAGGGTAAGCTGGTTGGGGTGGGGGCGCTGGTCCTGGAGGAAGCGGATTTTTTTGCCGGGGGGGAGTTCGGGGATGGCGCCGCCGCCAAGGACTTGTTCGAGGGAGATGCGGCCTCCGTTGGGGAGGGTGACCTGGCGGGTGGGTCCGCCGGCGACGCGCCCGCCCATGGTGGGGGAACCGGCTCCGGTGGTGTTTTCGTCTTCAATGACGTAGCCGTACTGGTTGGCGAGTTTGACGCCGGCTTTGACGTAGCCGAGAATTTCGGGGCCGTCGAGGAGGTGGGGGATGGCGTGGTGGAGTTTGGATACGCCTCGGGCCTGACCTCCGCGTTCGTAGTCGATGTTGAGGATGAGGGCGGCGGCGGGGATGATGGTGCTTTTCCCGCCGGGGCCGGTGATGTGGTAGTGGGTGGGGCGGTTGTGATTGTCCGTCCTGACGCCGTCGCGCCACTGGCCGGTGGTGTCGTTGTCGGGTGCGCCGCCGATCTGGTGGCCTTCGTAGTAGGCGTGGAGGGCCTGGCTGGCGGGGCCGGTGGTGAGGACGGTGCCGGAGTCTCCGTCGCGGTAGCGGAAGCGGGTGTTGGCGAGTTGGGCCTTGTCGGCGGTGTAGCGTCCGCCAAGGTCCCAGGTGAAGGGGGAGTTGCCTCGCGTGTAGTAGTAGTCTTCGGCTTCGTCGTTCCACTCGTCGTCCTTGGTGCGGGCTTGCGGTGTGAGGCCGGTGCCGACGACCATGCGGGCGGAGCCGTTGATGATGCGTTTGGGGAAGCCGGTGTTGGCGTAGAGGTAGCGGACTTTGCGGAGGATTTCGGTGCGGGTGTAACTGGATACTTCGGTGCGGGTGTCGAGGTTGGGGAAATACACCATGCCTCTCATGCGGGAGAAATCCGCCCCTTGGTAGCCGCCGGAAAAGCCGCCGGTGAAGCCGAGGGCGGCGGGGGTCAGGGGCGCGGTGGAGCGGGGGGGGGAGGCCGCATGAGGGTGATGTTCTCCGCGGCGAGAGTTGCGGCGGGAGCGGCTCATACCTGGTGGTGGCTGTGGCTGAAGTCGGCGTGGCGGACGCAGGATGGGGCCTGCGGGGCGGCGGGGTCCAGCTCGGTGATGAGGGCGTTGACCGCGCCGAGGTAGGCGAGGCGGGGGAAGGCTACTTCGCCGGTGGCCGATCCGCCTTCGTAGGCGTTGCCGGTGATGGTGACTTCCTCGAAGGCGCTGTCGCCGAGTTTGTCGGCGAGGGCATGGAGACCGGTGGTGTCGGCAGTTTTTCCGGGGCGCGGGCCGTAGCGGCGGCGGAGATCCTGGATGGCTATCTGGATGGCGGTGGCGGTGTCGAGTCCCATACCAGGGGACCGGTGTCAAACGGGAGGGGCGGAAACCCGATGGCTGATGTCAGGGGGGAGGCGCCTTTTTTCCGGTGGCGCGGACTTTGGCCCAGCGGGCGTTGACGGCCGCCCGGGCCTGTTCGCTTGTGCGGGCCTTGGCGGCTCCTTTGCCTGCCTTGCCTCCTGCGGAGCCGTGATAACGGAAAAACTCACGCGCCGCTTCCGGTAACGGGGGCGGGGGCGGGAGCGGGAGCGGAGAATCCGGGGAGGGTGGTTGTGGTTTTGATCGGCGGTGGTTCAGGGACATCGTCCGTCAAACATAAGAGGAGGACGCCGGCGTGGTCAAACTTGACGAAACCGGCGGCGGCGGCGCGTTTGCGGAGGTCGTCCCAGACGAGTTGGCGGGTGGTGGCATCCATACGAAAGAGGTAATACGCAAGACCCTTGAGAAGTCAAGAGGCGGGGGGAGCGCTGGCCGGTGTGATGGAGCCGTCCGGGTTGAGGGTGGCGATAGTGGGGACGGCGACGCCGTCCTCCGGATCGGGTGGTGGCGGCGGCGGTGGCGGGTCCGCTTCGGGAAAGTGGGGGCGGATGATGTGCCAGGCGGCAAAGCATTCCTTGAGGGCGTCGCCAAAGTCGTTGGGGCCTTGGGGTTCGATCCACATCCAGCGGCGGCGTCCTTTGTGCATGACGAGTTCGCGGCGTTCTTGCTGGAGTTCGGTGAGGAACCACTCTTCGGTGAAGGCGGGAAACCAGAGGCGGGGGATGGTGCTGCCGCTGGATTTGATGGCGTCGAATCCGCCGATGCGCCCGATGTAGAGTTCGCGTTTCAGGTCGTCGTCAGAATAATGATAGACGGTGATGTATTCGCCGCCGTCTTTTTGGGTGCGGAATTTGTCAGGGATTTCCATGACAAAATCGGTGGCTTGGGCGCGGGCGATGCCTTTGCAGGGGTAAAAGAAGGGACCGGCTCCGGGAGCGCCGCTTCCGCTGGAATGGCAGAAATCGCGGATCACGAAGGTGTCATATCCTTCGTCAATGAGGCCCGTGCTGGCGGTGTAGAATTCGCGGTCCGGGTAGTGCTCTCGCAGGATGTCGGCGTAGGCGCGGTTGGTGGCGAGAGCGAGGGTCTGGAGTTCTTCGAGGTGCTTTTCCGGCGGGGTTCGCAGGCCGTGCCAGACTGGCGTGCGGGCTTCGATGAGGAGATCGTGCAGGCCCATGCATATGCCGTAGTCGATAACGAAGGCTTCGCTGCCGGGCGTGAATCCGACTTTCACCCATTTTTTCTCGCCGCTGCCCTGGTTGTCGGCACAGAGGACGATGGCGGCGTTGCCATTCCGGGGGTTGATGGCGGGGCGTTTGGGGATGCAGCCGTGGTCATAGCCGCCGTTGAGTTTGTTCAGGTCGCTTTTGGTGACTTCGGTTTTTTGCTGGGGGCTGGGGCGGGCAACTACGCCGTGGAAGAATGTGCGAAGGCCCCCGGGTATCGATTGCCTGGTGATGAAGTCTATCGCGATGTTGCCCCACGCGTGCTGGGGTTGCGAAGAGGTGAGGTCGTTGACCCAGAGTGAAACCCAGCCGGGGATGGGCTTGTGGTCATCTTGTCCTTTATTGGTTGATACGCACTTGTAGTGCGGGAGCATGGCGAGTTTATGGTCCTCCCGGATTTTCTTGCCGGGACATAATCCGTTTTCGCATTCGACATAGGTCTCCGTCTGCACCATCGGGAGATCCCATTTGCCCGTGAGGTCCTTGCAGTGTTCGAATCGGAAGGATTCCCAGTGGATGGGTTGGTAGTGACCGCAATGGGGACAGGGGAGAAATATCTCTTCACGGGTGCCGTGCCGGAAATTGATGTTGGTGGGGTAGTCGTATTCCTCGGGCTTGCCTCCGGCGATGAATTTTCCTGTAGGGTCGTCTTTGATACGTTCGAGGGCGCGGTGGAAGGTCTCGTGCCCTTTTTTGGTGTTGAGTTCGTAGAGGTCGAGTTCGTCGAGGATGACGAGTCCGGCGGCTTTGTTGGCAAACCCCCCGGCGGCTCCGGCTCCGACAAACCAGACGTTCATGGCGCGGAGTTTGAGGATGAGGTTGTGCAGGTCTTCCTCTCCTTCGTCCGTCGTGACATTGGCGAGGGTGTGGTTGTAAAGGATGAGGCGCTTGAGGCGGGCAGAGATGTTTTTCGACTCGCTGGCGCTGTCCATGGCGAAGAGGACGTGGCGGGGTGCGGTCGCGGCAAGGTAGCAGATGATGAGGAGGTAAGCCAGGGTGAAGCCGATCTGTGACGACTTGAGGGCAATGAAGACGCGTTCGCCTGGGGTGGTTATAAACTCCATGAGGCGGCGGACGTGGGGCTGAAGTTGCGAGTCGTAGGGTCCGTGTCGCAGGGGGGATTCGAGCGGCGGAATCCGGATGTTGGCTTCGATCCATTGCCAGCAGTTCAACGGGCAGGATGGGACAAAGATGGTCGAGAGGAGCCTGGCCAGCGCCGCGTGGATGAGCGGATCGGTGCGGGCCAACACTGCCGCCAGCGCATGGCGTGTGTCTGCATCAAGTGGATACATTGGAGGCTCCTGTCACTTGCGCGGTGAATCCGGTTTCGTTCCACGCGGCAAATATTTTGTCTGTCTCGCGCTGCCAGAGAGCGTCCTGCTCGATGTCCGTCTTGCAGGTTTTGAGGAGGGGTCGAACGCGACGGACAAGGTTCACCATTCCTGCTTTCTGAATGATCTGGAAGGCCTCAATGGTCGCCATGACCGCATCGGCATTCCACGATTTCCCGGAGGCTTGCAGGACTTGCTGCGCGTCTTTTTCGTAGGCGCGCATTTCCTTGACGATGTTTTGCCAGGCGCGGCGGGCCTGCTCGGCTTCGGCCTCTTTGGAAGCATCGGTCACAGACTTATGGAGGAGCGTGGCGTATTTTTGACCGGCGGCTTGCTCGGCAATGCGGAGGCGATTGAGCGTGGCATCGTATCCGAGTTGTGTGACATCGGCAGGGTATGGCGGCGGCGGGGGGGAGGCGCCGGGGGAGGTGGCGGCGGCATGGGCAGCAGCAGCAAACAGTGGCCCTGCCGAGGGGTCGGGCGGGGGCGATTCCGCAGTGTGAGGAGTGCCGGATGTACCGGAATTTTCGATACTCCCGGGCCGGGCAGCAAGACTGACGATCCAGTCGGGGACGCGGTTTTTTTTGTGGAGTGAATACCAGTCCTTCAGTCGCTCCGGAGCGTCGAGCGGCGGGAGGTCCGGAGGATCGGCATCTCGTCCGATGGCTATCCAGCCTTTCAGTGTGCGGAGGCTGACTGGATGGATTTTTGTGTAGTGCTCGAGCGGGTAGGCGTAGCGGGCGCGCCTGGCGGCACGGGGGCGGGCGGTTGGCGACTCCTCGGCGTCGCCGAGGAGATTGGCGGCGGTCTCGGTCGTCATAGCTATAGTCCGGTGTCAAATGCCGCGACAAAAAAGCCCCGGCGGGTGAGGCCGGGGCGGGGGGGGGGGGGGCGGCTTAAC
>JAISAX010000956.1 GCA_031266495.1 Opitutaceae bacterium | reverse complement strand
GGACGGCGCAGATGCAGATGTCGAACGCTGAACACCGAACGCTGAACGTTGAACATCGAACAAGCGGCGCTGCGCGTCGTCGGGGAAAAGTTCATACGCGAGGGCGGTGGCGTAGTCGGGGGCGGTGGCGGCGCGGGCGAGTTTTTTGAGGATTTCGTCGGAGAATTCGCCGGCGGCCTTGCGGGTGAAAGTGAGCGCGACGATGCGTTCGGGCGCGGCTCCGAGCGCGAGGAGTTGTACGAAGCGGTTGGTGAGCGCGTAGGTTTTGCCCGAGCCCGCCGAGGCGAGAATCATGCGATTTTCGATTTTCGATGGTGGGTTTTCGATTGTGGCGGGCATGTGGCGAGTTGAGCGGCGACGAGGAAGATTAATCGAAGAGTCCTTCCGCAATGCTGTCGGCGGCGCCGTTGTGAAAGAGGGCGGCGTAGTCGTCGTATTCGGCTTCGGCGGCGGTGAGTTCGGCGGGGGGCCAGAAACGGCGGGCGGCGATGGCGGCGACGATGCCTTCGGCGCAGGCGTCGGCGGCGCGCTGCGTGGCGGGGGTGTAGTCGGGCCATTCGCTGACGCGGGTTTCGCCGATGGCCTTGGGAAGATTGAAATAACCGCAGGCGACGGCGTCGCCATACTCGGGAGCGACGGCACGGAGGTAGAGAGGGAGTTGCAGATCGGTCCAGAGGAGGGAGCCCTCCGCAGCGCGGACGAAGGAGGAGATCGTATCTGAATCTTCGTTACGACGGGGACTGCGGAGGTGGGCGTCGGCGGGATTGACGGGGCTGTCGGAGGTCTTGTAGTCGAGCACGCGGATGGCGCCGGTGATTTCGTTGCGATCGATGCGGTCGATTTTTCCGCGGACAGGGAGGCCGCCGATGTCGAGATCGACGGGATATTCGGTGCGTTCGATCACCCAGCCTTCGGCGCGAAGGCGGGCTTGTTCTTCGGCGGCGCGCGAAAGGCGCTGGCGGGCGGATTCGAGTTGGACAACAAGGGGGAGCGGGAGTTGTTCGCCCCAGGTGACGCGGGCGTGGGTGTCGAGCCGGTCGAGCAGGAAATCGCGAAGGGGGGCGGGGTCGGCGCAGTCGCGCAGGCCGGATTCGGGGTGGCCCATGGCTTCGAGCGCCGCGTGGCAGAGGTTGCCGAAATCGAGGGCGTCGAGCTCGGCCTTGTCCGGATCGACGGCACGCATGCGGAGGGCATGTTTGAGGTAGAAGCGGAAGGGACAGCGCAGGTAGTCGCGGAACGCGGTGACGGAGAGTTTTTCGACGGGAGCGTCGGTGCGGGGTGTGAGTTTCCAGGCGCGGCGCCAGGCGAGGCTGGCGCGGGCGGAGGGCGGCGTGCCGAAGAGGGCAAGAACGCGGTCGGGCAGGTCTGCGTCGAAGCACTGGAGGAGGAGGCGCGAGGGGCGGAGCGGGTCGCCGGCGGCGGAGGTTTTCCCGACGAGCAGGTCGAGGCGGCCACCGGCGGCGCTTCGGGAGTGGATGAGCGCTTGCAGGAGATACGCGTCGCGGGCGAAGCGGGCGGCGTTGGTCTTGAGGCCGAGGCGTTCGCGGAGGGATTCGGGGAGGAACGCGTCGCCGTTGACGGCTTCGGGGACGCGGCCGTCGTTGAAGCCGGCGATGACGAGGTTGGGGGTGTCATCCCAGGAGAGTTCGAGCCAGCCCTGGAGGTCGATGGCGCGGGGCGGTTTTTCTTCGGGAAGGGTGGCGTCGCCGAATGCGTGGAGAGCGAGGTCGAAGGCATCGGCGGGAGCGATGCGCGGGAAGTGGCGGAGGGCGGCGGTGGTGGCGGCGAGGGCATCGCGCCAGACGTCGGCGGCATCGACGGCGCGGGCATCGTCGGGCCGGGCGAGATCGAATTCGTGCGCGGAAAACAGGTCGGCGAGGGCGGCGTCGATTCCGGAAGGGAAGGGCGGGGCGAGGAGCTGGCGGGCGAGGCGGGCGAGGGCGTCGAGGTCGGCGGCGAGGGAAATGTTGCCGGAGGCGGAGGCGTGTTCGCGGGCGACGGAAAGCGTGGGGGGCAGGTGGGCGGCGTGGAGATCGTCGAGCGCGGCAAGGAAGCGGGCGGCGGACCAGTCGGCGCGATGGCGCGAGCGAAGCCATCGAAGGATATCGGGGCAGCGGGCAAGCGCGGCGACGGAGGGGAACGCGGGGTCGCGTTCGCGGGCGAGGTCGGCGAGCGCGGCGAGCAGGGCATGGAGCGCGCCGGCGCGGTGGGGGCGGCCTTCGGGATTGTGGGAAGGGATGCCGGCGCGGGTGAGCGCGGATTCGACGAGCGGGGTAATCTCGCCATCGGCGATGCCGATGGCGAGGAAACAGTCGGGTGATTTGTATTCGTCAGTTAATGACACGACAGCCGCCGCCTGGGCGGCGGGATCCTCGCAGAGGCGGACGTGTTGATCGAAAGCGGGGAAGTCGAGCGGGCGGCGGGTCCAGGCGTCGGGGCGGGGGCGTCCGGAGGGGTCGAAGAGCGTGGAGAGCCCGGCGGTGTCGTCGGGACCGTGCACGAGGATGTGCAGGGTGACGGCGGGCGCGGCGGAGGCGGCGGGAGCGGCGAGACGGTCGAGCGCGTGAAGGGCGAGCGGGAGCGGGTCCGGCGTGGCGATGACGACGATGCGGGCGATGGACGCCGGCGGAACGCCGGTGGTGGCGGCGATGATTTTGGCAAGTTGCGTATCGAGGAGGCCGCGGCGGGCGAGGGTGTTGTCGTGAGCGGCTTCGAGCCGGCCGAGTTGTTGCCAGCGGAGGGCTTCGGGGAAGTCGTGGCCGGCGCGGGCAATGACGTCGCCCATGCGAAGGGCGTTTTCGGCGAGTGTGGACTGGAGCCGCTGGAATTCGCGGGCGAGGCGCGAGGCCCAGGCGAAGTTGCGCGCGGGCGGATCGACCGGAAACACAGCGCGGAAATCGTCGAGGTCGATGGCGTCGAGCACTTCGATCCAGGCGAGGAGCGACTCGACCGGGGAGGCGGGGGCGGCTTCGCCGTCGGGTTTCGGGTTCGAGGTGGCGGGTTTGGTGTTCAGGGTTTCGGGTTTCGTGACAGGTTCAGTGATCGGAAACCCTGAACCCTGAACCCTGAACCCTGCACTCCCCGCCGGAGGCGAGGCGGGGAGGAGTTCGGCGACGAAACGTTCGGGCGAGACCACACGCGGGGGAAAAACGGCCTGGCCACGCGCGGCGGCCAGGACGGCGAGGGCTTCGCGAAGACGGCGGCCGGATTGCGCGGTCGGCACGATGACGAGGGTGTCGGAGAGATCAAGAGGGCCGCGACTCTCCCGGTCGTCGGCGAGCCAGGCCGCCGCGGCGGGTGCGAGGGGGGTTTTCCAGGAGAGGCTGTGAAGGCGCGGAACGGCGGGCATGGCTGTATTGAGTGGAACGCGAAGCGCGGGCTTGGGGAACAGGAAATTTTCGGGACAGGCGGCGTTGGATGCATCTCAACTTTCCTCAAAAATCAGGACTTTACCTGATGGTAAAAATTCGGCAACAAACACGCCTTTATTGCGACACTGCGACACATGACGACCAATCGCCACGCCCATTCTGCTCCTTGCCACGCAGGGG